>JAHFCH010000318.1 GCA_023249635.1 Fibrobacterota bacterium | reverse complement strand
CTCCGGCTTCCTTCAGATTCCCCCTCGCGAGGGACACCCTTGCCGTGCAGCTAACGATTCCTCCTGTCAGGCTCGTAGGGGACTTGCACCCCTTGGTGAGTGCGCCCTGCCGGGCGCACCATAAAAATGATTACGCGATGCGTAATCCAGGGAATTTTTGTTCGACACCTTTTGCGGCAATAGTCACTATGGAAATTCGGGATTATTGAGAGGCCCGGCCTTTTCCAGGCATGCCTGGATATTCCGAATCGGGCCAGTTCGTATTCGCGTAGGATGGTATCCCGGATGTTACGATCGGTTTTAAGCACGCATTACGGACCAATGATAATAGGGTCCAAAGCGAGTGTTGATTAAAAAGCATCACCGCGTGGGCCGTTGGACATTGATGTCCAGGTTATTTCCGCCGTCATCGACCGCGAGCAAACACTTTGATCGATATTGTCTGGAGCCGGAAGCGAATCCACTACTACGGATTCGTAATCGCGGCGGATTGAATAATGAAATGTTCCGTGTTCCAAGGGATAGAATCCGGGGCGATGAGTTCGAAAGGAGTTCCAGGTGGATATCGTGAATAAAGCCGCTTTTGCCATTACCGCAACGGGAGCCAATGATTACAAGGCTTCCGAAAGAAAGCGCCAAGCTTGGGATGAACCCGAAGGCTGGGACGAACTTCCGTTCGGATGATGCCTACGTCGGCACGGGATCGATAGAAACTTCCGACGTTGCATATTTTTTTACCGGCGCTACCACTTGTTGTCTTTTCGCCCACCCCGCTTACTACTTCCTTTTCGACGCCTCAGGTCACGATCGTTTCCGATCCGGGCATTTCACAAAAGGGTGTCCCCGCCGTTGCAAAAACCTTTGCCACCATGCGTAATCCATTCCCTTCTGCTGCAAATACCCGCAAGAAATGCGCATCGGGATTTTAATGGAATTCCATGCGATGGGTATCCGGCACGTAATTAATTCGCGCGGAAGCCGGTAATGGAGATGCGAATCGGAAATTCCATCGGTACCTTCCCCATCATAGCAAGCAATAGGAGATTGGAAACGCCCATGCATACTTCGATACAATCCCATTTACCTTTGGCGGAACAGAAGAATTTGGATTCTTCTCACGTTGCTTCCGAGCGTCGAAACATCGGGACGGTCGCCGTTGATCTTTTTTCATACTCCGATTACCGCAAGTTCCTCATGGATCGGTTCCTGGAACTGCAATCCCGGTTTCCGGATTTTTCCCAGCGCCGGCTTGCCAAGAACTCCGGAATCTTGAACCCGGGGTTTTTCAACGAGGTCATCAAAGGCCGCCGCAACCTGACCTCCGCCTGCGCGCTCAAGTTCTCGGTCGGCTTGCGCCTCACTGAAGAAGAGAAGGAATTCTTCGTGACCATGGTCAAGCATGCGCACGCGGTTGATCCGACCCTCAAGCAGCTCGCCGAAAACCGCCTGAGGAATTTGCGGATAAATCTGCGGAAGGAGAATGCCGGTGCCTCCCAGGCGCTCGAATATTCCCAAGGAATTCTAAGGGAGCTGGCCGATCACTGGATGACGATTTCCGCCCACTTCGAAATTCTTTCGGAAAGTTCCGGCGATTCGCCACCGGTCTTTTTCAAGGGTGGCCGAAACGAATTGAGATCCTCCCTTGAATCTCTGACGGACGTGAGAGAGGTCGCGACGAATCAATGGGAGCAGTGTTCGAATATCCGGGAGCGGGTTTTCCAGATCTCAATGTTGGTCAAGCCTGTCATCAAGGACGAAATTTGAAGTCCCTGCGAAATCCTCGGTCCATGTAATCTGAAGCACTCCTTCACATATTTAAAGACTGGTTCGCTATGAAAAAAATATTCGGAAGAGCACCCAAGCCCAACCCGATGCCCCGCCGCCCCATGACGCCTCAGGAAATGGCGCGTATGGGGGCCGGTAGAAATCAGGCGGTAAATACCAATCCTTCCATTCGCCCGGACATTGCCGCGGCGGGTTCGGGACGTTTCTGGAGTTCTGCTCCTGCTCATAGACCTTCGACATCGGCAGCCGGCGATACTCCCGGCCATTCCGGATCCCCTAAGCCTTTACAACGGCAGAACAGCTGGGAAAAGGGTGACGATGCAAAGTTTACGTCCAGCCGGCCCGTGCCGGACAGCTTACGCCCGGGATTCGGACGCCCCCAGGATAATCCTATGGCTTTTCCGGAAAGCCACTACAGAAACCGTCCCGGCTTACCACCGGAGAGTCTCCGGATTGGTCCGTTCGGAAACCCCAATAATCCGGCAGAACTTCCGGCAAGCCACATATCGGATACCCGTAGCAACCCAACTGCGTTTCCTGGGCCACAATCGCCTAACCCCCTTGTAGGGTAACATGCGCGTTACTTTATCGGATCCGAAGGACTTGACCATGAAGCTACCGGGACTTTAGTACGAGGAGAATCCATGGGAATCAAATTCAACATCCCCGGCCGCAATCTGTTTACCCGCGGCCGTACCACCCAAGAGAACCAAGGCGCGGAAACGCCATCCGCTGCGGCCAGGCCCCATAGAAACGGCTCTGCGGGAGATCCAAATCCCGGGGCCCACAACCCGAGGCCGGCATCCCGTACCGACTTTCCCTATAGCCCGGACCATATCGTTCGGCCCGGGAATCCCGATCCCGGCGCGGGTACTTCCCATCGCCCGGTCAATCCGGATCATTCCATGCCGCAGCATATCCAACCCGATTCCTCGGGCCCTATGGTGGTTCCGGAATCGGGACTAATCCCGGGACGACAAAATCTCCGCCCGATTCCCATGCGGCCCGGGTTGATTCCGGGCGGCTCCGTCAATGTGGCGGATACCTCCCGGCCCCCGCCTGGTCCGCCGCTCGGCCAATCTCCCTTATATATCCATCCCAATACGGATATCCGCAACGGCCTATACCTGCATGGAAGCGGCCCGCGCCCCCCTTCACCCAATCCTTCGATCGATTCCCCCGTCAGCTCCCGCCCCGGCTCGCCGAGTTTGCCTCCCGAGTTGGACGGGGGATTCTTACCGTCCGAGCTTCCGGTTTCCCCGGCGGCCCGGCCGCCCCTGCGCATGTCGACTTCATTTCCGGGCGATTCGATTAGCCCTTTTCCGTCGGCATCTCCGTCCTTCCGCCCTCCCTTAAGAAGAGCGGAGACGGAACCGATCCTGGGTTCACAATTCCAAACTCCCTCCCCCCAGCAAAGTCGCAAGGATTCCTTCTACTCTTCGGACAGCGCTAATTCAAGCCCCCCTGCAGAGGCTCCGCCCCTAAGAAGCTCCTTGGGCAACGCGCAACCTCCGGGCGTGCAAACCCGGCCGACGGCTTCGGAACCCCAATCCAATCCAATGCAGCCGAATCTTTGGCAATCCGCCGGCCCCGGAGACCCCAGCCGAGCTTCCACGCCGGAGTCTCCCGGGGGAAGCGGTCCGCTGCGGGTCGTTAATCCCGACCCTCCCAGCCCCGTGGAAATGGGGCCTTCGAGTCCTATCCATGCCGATGACCGTTACAGCTTGCCCTCGCAAAGGAATGCGCCCGAATTGCTTCATCCACAGCCCCGGCCGGGCGGGTTGTATCCTCCGGGTTCGACCTTAAACCGGCCCGGAGCCTTGACGCCCATCGGCGAAGGCGGGTCGAGTTCAGCGCCTTCGCCCGCGCCCAGCGCTCATAACCCCTATTCGGGTTCGCAGTGGGGGGGGTCCACCGGTTCCGGGGTTGAGTAAGGGTGTTTAAGCGAGAATCGATCTTAATTGCCGCTATCTCGCCCACCCCACTGCAGAGCAATGGGCTTCTGGTTCCATCACCAAAGGATTTGGAAAAGCTGGATGTGAAGTGAGCGGGAGGAGAGGCGCGCCCCCTCCGCGCCTT
>JAHFCH010000017.1 GCA_023249635.1 Fibrobacterota bacterium | reverse complement strand
GGCGATGAGGGCCATGGCCAGCGCGATGCGGCGGCGTTCGCCGGCGGACATCTCGTCCAGGTACCATTCTTTGGCCTGCTTCATGCGGACCAGCTTGAGCACGAAGTCGACCTTTTCGCGGATGACGCGGCCTTCGTAGCCCATCAATCGGCAGGCGCGGGCCAATTCGTCCTCGACGGTGGGACCAACCAGCTGGCTCTCGGGATTCTGCTCGACCAGATTGATGAATTCGTTGAGGCGCTTGTTGGAGAATTCCTCGATGGCGCGCCCATTGTACTGGATGCTGCCGTCGGACTTGTCCATGTAGCCGGCGAGGATTTTCATGAGGGTGGTCTTGCCGGCCCCGTTGGCGCCGACCAGGCCTACGATTTCGCCTTGGTGCAGCTCCATGGAGATCTTATCCAGGGCATTATTCCCGGCAGGATAGTTGAAAACCACGCTTTCAAGGATCGCAACCTTCTTCATATCGCTCATATCCATACTTCCCTAAAAGTGTCCCAAGCCCCAGTCGAAAGTTAGGAAAATAATCGCTACTTTGGGTCCAGGTCCACCCTATGAGCCACCAAAGCCCAAATCGTTGCCGCATCAAGGTATGCGGCATCCGCGAGCCTGCCGACGCCGCCGCGCTTGATGCCCTGGGCATCGATTGGCTGGGTTTCAATTTCCATCCCGGCAGCAAGCGCTACGTGGCCCCGGAGGCCGCCGCCCCCATGGCCCGCGCCCTGTTGCGTTCGGCGCCGGTGGGCGTTTTCGTGGATGCGCCGATTGATCATGTGATTTCCGTATCGATTAGCACCGGTCTCAAAGCGGTACAGTTGCACGGGTCCGAGGATTGGGAATATATCCGCAAAATGCCGCTGCCCGTAATCAAGGCCATCCCGCATACGCGGCTTTCCGATTGGGGCGGCTTGCGTCCCGCTATGGAGGCCGCCTTGGCCGCCGGGGAAAGCCTCGCGCCCTTGACCTGGTTTCTGGTAGACACCCAGGCCGGCGCCGGCTTCGGCGGCAGCGGACAGGCTTTCGATTGGGATCTGCTGGGCAAGCATCCCCTGCCCTTGCCGGTTTTCCTGGCGGGAGGCGTTGGGCCGCAAAACCTGGCGGAGGCGCTGAAGTCCCATCCCTTCGCGGTTGATCTCAACAGTAAGGTGGAACTATCGCCGGGGAAGAAAGATCTCGCGAAGGTGGAAGACTGCCTCAGGATCCTGGCCGCGGTCTAAGGGCGCCGCTGCGGATTGATCGCGGCGCAGCAGACCTTCAACGCTGCACGGCCTCGTCGACAACCTTGAACTTGAAGGTCACGGAAGTATCCGGGGTCTTCACGTCCACCTCGCGCAGTCCCACCGATTCACCCCTGGCCAGGGAATCCGGATTGACCCCTTTCACGGTAAGGTAAACGGTAAGCACGCGGCCGCCTTCATTCAGGGCGCCCCTTTCCAAAAGCACGCTGGGCGGGGCGGCCAGGCGCGCGCTGTCGAGATGCCGTCCATACAGGAAGAACTGCCGCCTCTGCCCGATGACGGTGGCCTCGGGGACAAAGCGCCATTCGGGTTTGACGTGGATGGGCTCGGGGTCCGGAGCGATCCAGGCGCAACCGGTCATCGCCAACGTGGCGCAGAGCAGATAAAATCTCATGAATCCATTGTCCGCATACCGCGACCCACGCGGTCAAGCGCGGAGATCCGCTGCCCCCCCGTACCCGGTTAAGGCGCGGCCCCGGTCAAACGCGACAGGAGCGCGCCCCGGGCGAAGACCCAATCCACGGGGCAGGCATTCCCGTCGCTCTCCCGCCTGCGGGAAAGCACCAATAGGTCCTTTCCGGCGAGCCAGGACAGCGGCTCGACCCACGCGTTCGCGGTATCGGGAAGCGGGGAGTCGTTGAGGGAAATGCCCAAGAACCGATGGTGCGTGGACAGACGTCCGCCGGTGAAAAGCAAAACCGAATCGCGACGCGTTGAGTCCGGATGGCCCGCGATCCCCGCCCGACCCCCCAAGACCAGGACCCGCGGCGGGACTTGGGATGCTCCGACCCACCAGGTCATGGTATCGGGGCCGCACAGGTTGTTCTGGCCGACCAGGCGCCATTCACCGGCCAACGGGGCGAGCAGGGCTTCGCCTTCGGAATCCGGCATGGGAATCGAGTAAAAATCCTGAAGCTCCTGGATGGGAGTCTGGCCCGCACTCGGGAGAATACCGCCATGGGCCGAGGGTTGGAACGTGATCAGGGGGAACAGGGAAAAGCGGAAGGTAACCTGGCCGCTACCTGTATCGCCCGGCGCGAAATCCTTTTTGCCCCCGTTCCACACCAGGGATTCCGGAGGGGAGGGGAACCCGGATAGATCACCGCCGAGGACGTCCATTGCTACGGTATCGTGCTGGACCGGGGACCAGGTGAAGCTGAAATCGACCGCGAGGCGGCCGCGAATCCCGAGGCCCGCAGTCAAATGGATGACGCTATCCGGCTTGTCATTCCATCCCTTCCGGAATTCCTTGGTGGCCGAGGCCGGATCCCGATGGAAATCGTCGAGGAAAACCGGATGGAGTGAAAGGAACCGGAACGTCTCGGGAACCGTTTGCCAGTTCCGAGGTCCCTCACCATTGCCCGGTACGAAAAAGGCGCCGAGTCCGCACCCGGACAACAGGATGGCGTAGCAGACCGGGATAAGACGGCGGAACATGGTATCGGGATTAAATAGCAAATCCGGAAACGGCTTAGGGGCCGATTACCACGATCAGATACCCCGGGCCATGCACGCCCAGGGTCAGGGAGAGTTCGATATCGGCGGTGCGGCTGGGGCCGGTGATGAAGACCAGGTAGGGCAACTCCGGGCTTTTCCGGAAGCCGTCGAAGAATTCCCCCATCCCTTGCAGGATATCCGCCTCGCGGATCACGACCACGTGGGTGATGGGCATCAGGGAGGCGGAACGGGGGCGGCCTTGGCCCGAGGTCATCGCCAGCGTGCCGGTTTCGGCGAGGGCATTTTGGCAGCCGGTCAATCCGATCTCGGCTTGGCCCTGATCTTCCTTGGAATCGTGGCCGTAATAGATCTTCTCGCCGCGCACCGCCTCCCCGATGCCGTAGGGTAGGCGATCGGCGTCCCAGCTCAGGATGGTTTTGCCCGTTACCAGGCTACGCACGCGGAGGCGCACGGCCTCTTCGGATTCTTCCACGTAGGCTTCTACGCCCAGGATCTTGAACTCTTCCAGCAGGCGCGCGCGGCGCGCGGCCGGCGTGGTGGGCGGATAGGCCAGACGCTCGGGCAGGCCGGCTTTGGTTTCCGGGATATGCGCCCGGATCTGGGCCTGGCGCACGCGGGCCAGGATGGTCAGGCGGGCATCGCGCGAGGTCGAGGAGGAGGCCTCACCGGACATGGGCGGGCTCGCGGGCTGGGGTGGGGGCGGCCGGGGGCTTGCCGGCGGGCCGCGCGGCGGCGCGTTCGCGCCACAGTTGTTGGAACGATTTGGGGGCCGGGGCCTTCATGTCGCGGGAGCGCGTCCAGCCGCCCGCGAGGCCGGGAAGTTTTTTGATCCATCCGTCCGGGGCCAGCAGGCGCGCGAAGATGCCCCCCAGGCGCGCCCCGGTCTTGTAGAGCCAGGGACGAGAAGCCACTTCGCCGAATCCCCATAATCCCATGCGCAGGCTGAAGGGGATCTTGGCTTCCTCAACGGCGTGCTTGCGTAACTCCAGCAGCATGCGGGGGATATCCAGCCGCACGGGGCACACTTCGCGGCAGGCGCCACATAGCGAACTTGCGTCGGGCAATTCCTTCCAACCCTTTATCCCCCGTAACCCGGGAGTTACGATGGCGCCCACGGGACCGGGATAGGTATCCCCATAGGCGTGGCCGCCGATGTTCTTATATACGGGGCAGGCATTGAGGCAGGCGCCGCAGCGGATGCAGCCCAGGATCTCGGCGATGGGGCCGCCCAGGATGCGGCTGCGCCCGTTGTCGAGCAGAATCACGTGCATCTCTTCGCAACCGTCGGCTTCGCCCGCGCGGCGCGGACCCGTGATGAGCGAAGTATAGGTGGTGATCTTCTGGCCGGTTGCCGAACGCCCCAGGATCTTGATCATGAGATCGAGATCGGCCAGGTTGGGCACCAGTTTCTCGATACCCATCACCACCACGTGCACGCGGGGCAGGGTGGTGACCAGGCGGGCGTTACCTTCGTTGCTGACCAGCACGATGGTGCCGGAATCGATGACGCCGAAATTGGCGCCCGTGATGCCGAGGTCGGCGGAGAGGAAGGCTTCGCGCAGCTTGACGCGGGCGATCTTGGCCAGCTTCTCCGGATCGGACGTGTACGGCACCTTGATCTTATTGTGCATCACCTCGCCGATGCGCTCCTTGGTCATGTGGATGATGGGGAGGATGATATGCGAGGGCGTAGTGCCCGCTAATTGCACGATGTATTCGCCCAAATCGGTTTCCAGCACATCGATGTCGGCTTCGAGCAGATCATGGTTGAGGTGGGTTTCCTCCGTGGCCATGGACTTGGATTTGACGGCGCGTTTGCAGCCGGCTTTTTTGGCGATGTCGACCAATAGCCCGTTGGCGGCCTTGCCGTCCTCGGCCCAATGCACCTTGACCCCGTTCTTGATCAGATTCTTTTCGAAGGTTTCCAGGTTGCCGGCCAGATCCTTGAGCAACCCCATCTTGGCGCGACGGGCCATGTCCCGGATCATATCCGAGTTTTCCAGGGAAGCCAGGGAAGCGGATCGCCGCGAGCCCAGGCGTTCGGTGGCGCGGTCGAGCGCGCCTTTGAGTTCTTCGTCCTTGAGAGCGGTTTCCACCCGGTCCAGGAAGTGGCTCATGGGGATAACCTGGCAGAGGAAGAGTGGTCGCGTGGGGAGGGGTGGGAATTGGAAAGGATGTGGCCCGTAGGCAATATAGCGTTTGGCGTCGGGCGTCGGGCGTCGGGCGCGAAAACCCGGAAGCCGGGATGTTCGCGCTGTACCATGTGGTAGCGTGAATCCAGTTCCGACGCAGGTAAAATACGCTTCACGCATTTTACGCCCGACGCCCGACGCCCGACGCCCGACGCTATGCCGCTAAAACGCTCCTCCAACTCTCTCACAGCTCCGCCTTTTCGCCGAGTCCCTCTTCCAGAACCTGTGCGAGGTGTTTGACCTCCAACTTCATCCCCTTGCGCCTTATCCCGCCGGCCATGTGCATCAGGCAACCCATATCGCAGCTTACCACCGACTTTGCGCCCGAGGCTTCCAGGTTGCGTAGCTTGTTCGCCAGCATGCCGCTGGAAATGGCCGCGTTCTTCACCGAGAACATGCCCCCGAAGCCGCAGCATTCCTCTTGATCGTGCACGTCGGCGCATTGCAGACCTTGTACGCCGGCCAATAACGCCTTGGGCTGGGTCTTGGCGCCCAGTCCGCGGAGCAAGTGGCAGGAAGGATGGTAGGCCGCCTTGAAGGCGTCCGCCGCGCCGGTACCGAAGCGCGCCCCGATATCGGTGATGCCCAGGACGTCGACCAGGAAAACCGAAAACTCGTAACAGCGTTCCGACAGCGCATGCGACTTGGCCAGGTATTCGGGCTCGTCGGCGAAGAGCATGTGGTATTGGTGCGTGATCATGTCCCCGCAGCTACCGGAAGGGATGACGACCGGAGCGGGATTGGCGGAGAGGAGATCCAAGGTATGGCGGGCCACCTTGCGCGCGTCGGCATGGAAGCCGGCGTTGAATGCGGGCTGCCCGCAGCAGGTCTGGGACAGGGGCACTTCGACCGTGATGCCGAGGCGCTCGAGGATGCTCACCACCGACATGCCCACTTCGGGATACACTTCGTTGATGATGCAGGTGTGGAACAGTTGGACGGATTTTGGCTTGGTCATTGGGGTCCCGCGCCCGGCAGGCGTTGAGTAAAAGTATCCAATCCCACGGAAGTAGTGCGGGAAAACCTTTCCGGGTTTTTTACCTTGGTTGCAGCCTGTATTTTTGGCGTTTTTATGGCCCTGAGCGGCGCTTCAGACGGCTCTTGGGCCTACGGAAGCAATGGCCCCCGGTCCCGCACACCGAAGATCTCCACCGGATCGCCTACCCGTAGGGTTTTGCCGATCTCGGAAGCCTGTATCAGCGAGTCCACCGTCAGGAAATACGCGTTGCCGTATTCGTCCAGGCGGGACCAGGGAGGGCGCGCGCCTTCGCGCCTGCGGTTGAAGGTCCGCGCGAACCCGGGGTAGGCAAGGCCGGATTCGGGGTCCCGCGTGGGCACGATGCAACGGGCCCGGGGACCCATGCCGAATAGGGTAACTTCTCCGATACGGTAGGCCACCGCCTGGTCCTTGCCCGCGAACAGCCGATCTTCCCAGAAGGCCGGCGCGCCGGACAGTTCCAAGGTCGCCCGGAACCGGCGGCGGATGCCGGGTAGTCCGATGTCGGGATACCATTCCGCCACCGACGCCAGGGTCTCCGCAGAGATCACGGTGGCCCCGCTGAGGTCCGGAATGTCGAGGAAGCGGCCGGTCCGGTTTTGCCGCATCACCACGGAAAAGCCGAAGAAATCGGACAACCATGCTTGCAGCGCGTCCCGCTCCGAAGGTATCCGGAAGGTTTTCCACCCCTCGCTGCCGTTTTCCGCGAAGGAAACTTCGCTGGTGGCGAAATCGACCCGGGATCTGAGTTCATGCACGCGGGGATTGGTCTTCCCGATGAGAGGGTTGCCTTCGGCATCGGTAAGCGCGAGCTCACGATCGTGAAGCAAGCAGCCGCCTTCGGAGACCACGGCGGTGTCAAGTTCGATACCGTCGAGGGATTTGATGGGAAAGATGGTGATGCGCGACAAGACCGGGCCTGGCTCCATCCCGGAAAAGATAACCTCGGGCGCTGCGGAGGCTACGCCGGAAAAAGCCTGACCCTCAGCCGCGGGCCTGTCCGCTGGAACCGCGTTCCACCAACAGGCCTTCGCATTCCACCGCGTTGCCTTCCTGCACGTGCAGGCGCTGGCGCGGGCTCAGGACGTAGGTCAGAATCTTGCGGGCGATTTCGGAGAAGGTGAAGCTGTAGCTGGTGAGATCGTTGTCGGTCGCGGCCTTGCTGTCATCGAAGCCCAGCACCGACATGTCCCGGGGGATGCGGATGCCTTTCTTGGCCAAGTGGTCGCGCGCCAGCAGGGCCATACGATCATTCGCGCCCACGCAGGCGGTGAGGCCGGGCTCCAGCAGCGCCGCGGTGAGGATCGGTTCCACGCGCGCGGCCATCTTGAGTTGGTGGATGTAGTTCCATACCGAGCCGACCATTTGTTCCTGGGCGTAACCGGCGTAATACCCAGCGCCCGCATCCTGGGAGGCGGCGATGAAGGTGTCGGCGGCCTTGCGGAATTCCTCCAGGTCATTGGGGCCGGGAAGGCCGTGGAAGCGATCGTCCACCTCTTCGATGACGAATTTGCGCACGCCTTCGCCGAAGCCCGCGCCCTGGAAGCTTTGCAACAGGCCGCGGAAACGGTATTGCGACCAGAGTTCCTTATGGCAGTAGGAAAGGAAGGCTACCCGGCGATGCCCCAGCTTGAGCAGGTATTGGCCCACCTGGCGTCCGGCCACCAAGCCGGCGACGGTGAAATTACGGAAGGCCCAGCCCGCCAGATCGGCCTGATGGTGCAAGGCATTGGTGATGGCCATGTCCCAGGTGGTGTCCACCACGGCGACCGGCTTGTCGAAGCCGCCGGATTTCTCGGCGGAAGGATGGCGGCCGTTACTATTACCGCTCCCGTTAACGTTGCCGTTGTGAAGCACGACGGGCACGGGCTTGGCATCGGGGCGTTGCACCTCGCGCAAGGTCTGCAAGGCCTGATCGAGCTTGCGTTCCTGCAGCATGGAGGTCCACAGGATATATCCGAGCACGGAGTGTTTCTCCTGCAAGGCGGTAAGCTGGTTTGCGAACACGGCCTTGCGGCGTTCGGGATCGAAGGGCACCACCACCACGTTGATCATGCTCTTGCCGCCCTCGCGGCGGAGGGTGGAAAGGAATTCGGTAACCGGGTAGCCGCCGCAGATGATCTTGGAAGCGGCTTCGGGGGCGCTGATGAAGACGAGCGTGCCATGGGCGCGACGCAGATGGGGAACCAGGTAAGTCTTCTTGTGCGGCACCACCACGCCTTCACCCGCGATGGCCTCCATGGCCTTGCGCAGGGTCTTGTAGGAGACGGCGTAGGATTTCTGCAGATCGCGCAGGGAGGGCATGGCTTCGCCGGGGACGAAGAAGCCGTTGAAGATGTCTTTTTCAATCTGGATCTTGAGGCGCTGCCAGCGTTGCGATTCGCCGGGGGATGCGGCATGGTAGCCGTTGCGGCCGTCGGCGGGGGGTTGCCCCAGGTAGGCGCCGCGGTTCTTGATGATGCTGACCAGGCTCTCGCCCTTGAGCACCGCCAGCGCCTCGCACATGGCGGCGGCCGAAACCTGCGCTTGGCGCGCCAATACGCGGATGGGCGGCAAGCGATCGCCTTGCGACCAGGCGCCGGATTTGATTTCACCCCGCACATGGGACAGGGATTTCTGGACGGCCGGGTGGATTCTTTGCACGGAGCATCCCATCGCCCAGGAATCACGGAAACACCCGGGCAGCTCAAGTTACTTTACCATTAATACTCGCCGTAACGCTATCGCGCCATCGGCGGCAAAGAGGATCCGTTTACCGTTGGTAATCGCATCCCGCCGATCGGACCCCCCGCACGCGGCGCGGGCCCAACGGCCTCCCATTGATTCCCCGGAAAACCCCCACACCGGGTTGTCCCAGGGTCGAAACACCCGCGGCGTTGCTCAGACGCCTCGGGCTGCCGCCCCTTAGGGGCGGACGCTGGAATACTTACTGAATTAAGGCAGTACCGGCAATCCCTCAAAACGCTTGGCGGCCCCGTGCCAGGCTCCGGCGTCATTGGGTACGAAAACTTCCACCGGGAAGGAACGGCGCACCACGGATCGGATGTCCCCGGTTTCATGGCCCAGGGTCTTGGCTTGGATCAGCAGGTTGCCGATGGCGGTCGCCTCTACAGGTCCGGCCTGCACCGAAATGCCCACAGCGTCGGCCGTGAATTGGTTCAGCAAACGGTTGCGGCTGCCGCCGCCCACCACGTGCAGGGTCTTGAACTTGCGTCCGGTCGCGTCCGCGCATTCCGATAAGGTCTTGGAGTACAGCAGGGCGAGGCTTTCAAGGGCGCAGCGGATGAAGCTGCCGGGATCGGTCGGAACGGGCTGCCCGGTCTCGCGACAGTAATCCGCGATCTTGCCGGGCATGCGTCCGGGCTTGCCGAAGCGTTCGTCCTCGGGCCGGATGAGACTGCGCAACGGTTCGGCGGCTTCGGCCATTGCCGTCAGCTCGTCGTAGGAATATTTGTTGCCCATGGCTTCCCAGGCGCGTTTGCATTCCTGCACTATCCAGAGGCCCACGATGTTCTTGCGGAACATTATGGTGTTGGCGTAGCCCGCTTCGTTGGTGAAGTTGTACTTGCGGCTGACCGCGTCGATGATGGGCGCGCCCAGCTCGGTGCCGAGCAGGGACCAGGTACCGGAACTGAGGAAGGCCCAATCCTGACCCTGGCCGGGCACCGCAGCCACCGCGGCGGCGGTATCATGGGAGCAGGAAGCAATCACCTGGGTATTCTTCAGGTTGGTTTCCAACGCCACGTCCCGTTGCAACGGGCCCATACGCGTGCCGGAAGGCACCAGATCCGGGAATAATTTCTTGGGCAGCTTCAGGGCCGCGATCAAATCCCAGGCCCAATCCTTCTTGACGGGATTGTAAAGCTGCGATGTGCTTGCCAGGGAAGCTTCGCCCGCGGGGGTTCCCGAAAGCAGGTAGTTGAAATAGTCGCCGACATTGAGGAAACGATCCGCCCATTCCAGGACTTCGGGGCGCGTCTGCGCGTCCGTCCATAGCTGGTACAGGGTATTGATCTGCATGAACTGGATGCCGGTTTCGGCGAAGATGCGATCGGCGGGAACCTTGGCGAACACCTTCTCCATGACGCCATCGAGGCGGGAGTCGCGGTAATGGAAGGCGTTGGTGACCATGGCCTCCTTCTCCTTGAACAGCACGTAGTCGACGCCCCAGGCGTCCGTGCTCACCCCGCTGATGGCTACGCCGCGGTCGGCCGCCTTCTTGAGCCCGGCCTTGGCGCCCGCGAACAGGTTCAGTAGATCCCAGCGCAAGGTGCCCTGGATGGTGACCGGTTGATTGGCGAAGCGGTGGATCTCCTCAACGGTCAGCTTGCCGTCCGCCAGGGATCCCAGCATGACGCGGCCGCTTTCGGCGCCCAGGTCGATGGCCAGATAATGCTTTTCCATGCTCACCCTCCGTTACCTCGGGAAGGACTGGATATTGCCGGCATCCACGTTGAGGATATTGCCGGTGGATTTGAAAGAAGCGTCCCCGGCAAAGAAATACACCGCCTCGGCGATGTCTTCCGGGAACACGTTGCGCTTAAGCAGGCTGCGTTGGCGGTAATGCTCTTCCAGCTGCTCGTCGCTGACCTTGTTCGATTCCGCGCGTTCCTTGCGCCAGTTACCCTGCCAGATCTTGGACCCGCGCAGCACGGCGTCGGGATTGACGACGTTCACGCGAATGCCTTTGGGCGCGCCTTCCAGGGCCAGGCAGCGAGCCAAATGGATCTCGGCGGCCTTGGCGGTGCAATAGGCGGCGGCGCCCGGCGAGGCCGCCAAACCGTTCTTGCTCGAAATGAAGATCATGGAAGCGTCGATGCCCTGGGCCAGCAGAACCTTATACGCTTCACGCGATACCAGAAAGTACCCGGTGGCGAGGATGCTGATGTTCTTGTTCCACAGCTCCAAGGTGGTTTCCTCGTAAGGTGAGGCCGAAGCGATGCCGGCATTGTTGACGAGGATGTCCAGGCCGCCGAACTCGCGCGCGCAGGTCAGCAGGGATTCGATGACGGAATTCTCGTCCGTTACGTTGCAGACCGCGGTGCGTACCGCGTCCTTGCCGTACTTGGAGGCCAATTCGGCTTGCGCCTCTTCCAAGGCGCCCGCGTCGATGTCGGTAAGGCACACCACGGCGCCCTCGTCGAGCAGCCGTTTGGCGGTCGCGCGGCCGATGCCGCCGGCTCCGCCGGTGATGAGGGCGATACGCGCCGCCAGCGATTTGGGCTTGGGCATGCGCCGCAGCTTGGCTTCTTCCAGGGCCCAGTATTCGATATCAAAAGCTTCCTGCTCGGGCAGTCCCACGTATTCGTCGATGGCGCCCGCGCCGCGGATGACGTTGATGGCGTTCACGTAGAATTCGCCGGCGATGCGGGCCGTCGACTTATCGGTTGCGAAGGAGAACATGCCTACGCCCGGAACCAAGATGATGACGGGATAGGGATCGCGCATGGCCGGGGAATCCGGGCGTTTGCAACGGTCGTAGTATGCGGCGTATTCCTTGCGGTAGCCTTCCAGCAGGCCATCCAGGCCCGTCAGGATTTCGTCCACCTGGGTATGCGCAGGATCAATGTCCAGGAACAGCGGGAAAATCTTGGTGCGCAGGAAATGATCCGGGCACGAGGTGCCCAGGGCCGCGAGATCCTTGCCCTGGCGCGAGCAGACGAAGTCGAGCACTTCGGGCGAATCGTTGAAGTGGCCGACCTTGCGGTTCTCCTTGGAGAGCTTGCCGCGCAGGGAGGGCATGAAGCGGGCGGCGAAAGCGGCGCGCGCGGATTTGTCCAGGGCGGCCACCTTGGGCCCGCCGAACGCGGCGCCGGGATTCTTCCCGTTGCCTTCGCATTCGTCGATGTAGTCCTGGGCTTTCTGGATCACGCGCAGCGTGTTCTGGTAGCATTCCTTGGAAGTCTTGCCCCAGGTGAAGAAACCATGGCCGCCGAGCATGATGCCCTTGAGATGCGGCTTGGCCTTGCACATGGCTTCCAGCTTCAGGCCCAGATCATATCCGGGACGCTGCCACGGGATCCAGCCCAGGTCGCCTTCGAAGACCTTCTGGGTGATGGCTTCGCCATGCTTGGAGGCCGCGATGGCGATGACGGAATCGGGATGCACGTGATCCACGTGCTTGAAAGGGATATAGGCGTGCAGGGGCGTATCGATGGAGGCCGCGCGCGCGTTGAGGTTGAAGGTGCAATGGGGAAGCATCCCGACCATTTCGTCCTCATGGGCGAGGCCGCGGTACAGGCCCTTCAGGGCGACCAGCTTCTCCATGTACAAGGTCGAGAATCCGTCCAGCTTCATGCTGCCGATGTCGCCGCCGGATCCCTTGACCCACAGGACCTCGACTTCCTTGCCGGTAAGCGGTTCCTTCATCGCCACCTTTGCCGAGGTGTTGCCGCCTCCGTAATTGGTGACGCGCAGGTCCGAACCCAGCAGGTTGGAACGGTACAGAAGCAATTGCTCTTCCGATTTGCCTTGGGCGGACTTGTCGTCCCACTTGTCGGGAATGAGGGTGGTCTGGACGGCGGTCTTCATCGTTCTCCTCCGGCCGACGCTCCCCTGGGAATCCCAGCGCTGGGCACTTGGAACGGGCATATCCCACACGGATAACCCCCTTGCGCCGACCTGTTCCCAAGGTAATATGTTTTCATTTTAAAAATATTCGTTCCCCGGGCTTTGTGGGGCGCAAAATCACTTCCGGTATTTCCGGTATTTCCCGATTCCGGTGGCGGAAATGCCGCGCCTACCTTGCGAAACTACTGCGCCAACAGCAGCTTTGTGCCCTGTTCTTTCAGGCCCGCTTTGATTCTTGGCGCAATTTGGCCTTCGCTGATGATGGTATCCACTTTGTCCAAGGGCCAGAAATACGCCACCGAAACCCGGTTCCATTTGGTGGCGTCGGCGAGGACCACTACGCGTCTGCTCACGCCCGCCAGGGCCTTCTTGATCTCGGTTTCGGCCTGGTTCACCTCGCCCAGGCCCCGTTCCAAATGCACGCTGTGCACGCCCATCAGGGTCAATTCCACTTCCAGCTTGGACAGGAATTTCAACGCTTCCGGGCCGACCAGGGAAGAGGATTCATGGCGTAAGGTGCCGCCGGGCATGACCACGTTGACGCCGGGGGCATCGAGCAGATGGGAAGCCACGGCGATGCTGTTGGTCACCACGGTAAGCCGGCGCCGGTTGCGCAGGAAATGCGCCACTGCCAGGGAAGTGGTGCTGGCATCGAGGGCCACCACCATGCCGTCTTGCACCAGGCTGGCGGCCATGCGGCCGATGGCCTGCTTTTCGGGCACCTGGGCCTTGAGGCGCACGTCCATGGGCACTTCCGGTTGCGAGTCGCGCTGGGGCGCCAAGGCGCCGCCGAAGGTGCGGATCACCTTGTTCTCCTGGGTCAGGGCTTCCAGGTCGGCGCGGATGGTGGCGCCGGTAACGCGCAATTGCTTGCTCAGCTCCTGCACCGACACGCGCCGCCGGGAGAGCAGCAATCCGAGAATCTTCTCTCGGCGTTCGTTCCGGAATCTGATGGTGCGCATTGGTCCCCCGACTTATATTTGCAAATTGAAAATATAACTTTGTGGGGGAGGATAACCGCATGCTCATGACGAAAGCGCTTACCAAGGCCGTAGCGGCCACGATACTATTCCTGGGCGCGGCCGGCGCGGCCGTGGCAGGCGAAGCCGTCGCGCCCGGCGGCACGGCCGCCAAAACCAGGCCCGTCGTGGCCGTGATCCCCAAAGGGACCACGCATGAATTCTGGAAGACCGTGCATGCCGGGGCCATGAAGGCCGGGTCAGAGGAAGGAGCCGACATCATCTGGCAGGGACCGGCCAAAGAGGACGATCGCAAAGGCCAGATCGAAGTGGTGCAGAATTTCACCAGCCGCGGCCTGGACGCCATCGTGCTCGCGCCGCTGGATGAGACCGCCCTGGCGCGCCCGGTGGAGGCCGCGGTCAAGCGCGGCATCCCCGTGGTGATCATCGATTCGGATCTCAAGTCCAAGGCATTCTCCAGTTTCGTGGCCACGGATAATTTCGCGGCGGGTACCCTGGCCGCGCAGCATATGGCCGAAGCCCTGGCAGCCAAAGGCGGTCCCGCCAGTGGCCGCGCGGCGGAACCGGTCGGGAACGTGTTGGTGATGCGGTACCTGGAAGGATCGGCCAGCAACAGCAATCGCGAAAACGGGTTCCTGGAAGGCCTCAAGAAATTCGCGCCCAAGGCGGTGGTGGTTTCCTCCAATCAATACGCGGGCGTCACCGCGGAATCGGCGCTCAAGACGGCCCAGAACCTGCTGAACAAATACCCGGACATCGCCGGCATCTTCACGCCCAACGGACCTACCGCCTTCGGTATGCTGCGGGCCCTGCAGATCGCGGGCCGCTCCAAGCAGGTGAAGCTGATCGGGTTCGATGCGACGGAGCCCCTGCTGGCGGCCATGAAAACGGGAGAGGTGGCCGGCCTGGTGGTGCAGGATCCGTTCCGCATGGGTTACCTGGGGGTGAAGACGGCCCTGGCGGCCAAGCGCGGCGAAAAGGTGGAAGCGCGCCTCGATACGGGAGCGCGCTTCATCTGGGCGGCCGAAGTGGATCTTCCCGACGTGCAGGCTTTGGTGCATCCCGATCTCAAGAAATGGTTGGGGAATTGAGCAAGCCGCACCTGAGCGGACCGCACTTGAACGAGCCGCGCTCGGGCAGGCCGATCTTGCGCGTGCTCGGGGTCAAGAAGGCCTTCGGCGCGGCGCAGGCTTTGCGCGGCGCCGACCTGGAGGTGTTGCCCGGCGAAATACACGCCCTGGTCGGCGAGAACGGCGCGGGCAAAAGCACGTTGATGGCCATCCTGGGCGGAAATCTGCGGCCCGATAGCGGAGACATCGCGTTCCGCGGAGAGGACTGGACGCCGGCGGGTCCAGCGGAAGCCCGTAACCGCGGGGTTTCCCTGGTGCACCAGGAGCTCGCTTTGGTGCCGCACCTCAACGTGGAGTCCAACGTGACCCTGGGAAACGAAAAGGCGCGCTTCGGCTTCGCCCGCTCCCAAGCGGATCGCGTACGCGCGGCCTTGGAGGAACTCGGATACGCCGATCTCGATCCTGGCGCCCGCGTCGGATCCTTAGGCATGGCCGAACGCCAGATCGTGGAAATCGCCCGCGCCCTGTTTCACGACGCGAAATTGATTCTCATGGACGAACCCACCTCTTCCCTGCCGGCCCGCGACGTGGAACGCCTGTTCGCCGCCCTGGGCCGGCTCAAGGCCCGAGGCATCGCCATCGTCTATATCAGCCATTTCCTGGACGAAGTCGCGCGCGTGGCCGATCGCATCAGCGTACTTAGGGACGGGGCCACGGTGGCCGCCGGGTTGCCCGCGGATACGCCTACGCCGGACATCTTGCAGGCCATGGTGGGGCGTCCGGTGGCGGAAATTTTCCCCCCGCGCCAGGGTAACCTGGGTGGTACGGTACTGGAGGCCCGGGGTTGGGTGTCCCGTCCGGGCGCGGCGCCGGCGGATCTCTCCCTGCGCAAAGGCCAGATCCTGGGCCTCGCGGGACTGGTGGGTTCGGGCCGCTCCGCCTTGCTCAGATCCTTGTACGGGTTGCGGCGGCCCGTGGCGGGAAGCTTGGCCATCGGCGGCGAAGCGGAGCTTGCGCGAGGGTGGACCCTGGAACGCGCGCGCGCATCCGGGATCGGTTTCCTGAGCGAAGATCGTAAGGACGAAGGCCTGGCCTTGGGGCTTTCCATCCGCGCCAACTCGACCTTGGGGGAACTGCGCCGCTTCGCGAACGCGGCGGGCCTGCTGCGGCTCGACGCCGAGGCCGCGGCGGTGGAAACGATGCGAACCGATCTCGCTATGCGCAGCCAGGGGATCGAACAGCCGGTGGGGGAACTCTCCGGCGGCAATCAGCAAAAGGTGGCCTTGGGCCGCTTACTGCTGGGGGATGCCACGGTTTGGCTGCTCGACGAGCCTACCCGCGGCGTGGACGTAGGCGCCAAGGCAGAAATCTACCGCCTGATCGCGGCGGAAGCGGCCCAAGGGAAAGCAGTGATCTGGGCCGGATCCTACCTGCCGGAATTGTTCGGCATCTGCGATAGCCTCGCGGTATTGCATCGCGGCAAGCTCAGCCCCATCCGACCCATATCGGCATGGAGCGAAGCGACGGTGATGGCCTGGGCGGCCCAAGGAGTCCACGCATGAAGCCGGGACTCCGTACGCTGGCGCCCTACCTGGGACTCGCGGCCGCCTACTTGCTTTTCTCCCTGCTCGCGCCTGCTGCATTCCACGGCGCCTACAATCTCAAGACCATCCTCACGCAATCGGTCATCGTCGGTATTGGCGCGCTGGGAATGACTTTCGTGATCATCAGCGGCGGGATCGATTTGAGCGTGGGTTCCCTCATCGCATGCGCGACGGTTCTGCTGGCGCGGGCCCTGAACCTGGGGCATGAGCCCCTGCCCGGTTGGCTGCCATGGGCCGCCCTTGCGGCCGCCACCGGCTGCGGCGCCATTGGCGGAGTCCTGAATGGCTTCATCACGGCCCGCTTCCGCTTGGCCGCGTTCATCGTGACCTTGGGGACCATGCAGATCTACCGCGGCGGGGCCAAGTGGCTGGCGGCCGAGCAGACCGTCACGGCGCCGGCGACCTGGCTCAATGGCTTGATGGAAGTGGATGCCGGGCCCCGTTGGCTATGGATCGCCCCGGGCGTTTGGCTGCTGCTGGCACTGACGGCCGCAGTAGCGGTGGTGTTACGCTATACGGTGTTCGGGCGCCACGTATACGCTCTGGGTTCCAATGAAGCCGCCGCGCGCCTTTGCGGCGTGCCCGTGGCACTGCGCCGGATACAGATCTACGCCTTGGGCGGGGCTTTTGCGGGGATTGCGGGCGCCATGCAATTCGCCAATCTCACCTTGGGCGATCCCACCGCGGCCGAAGGCATGGAACTGGATATCGTCGCCGCCGTCGTCATCGGCGGCGGTTCCCTGCGTGGCGGCGAGGGACGCGCGGCAGGATCCCTGATCGGCGCCTTGCTGATGGCGGTATTGCGGAACGGCTGCAACATGGCCGGCATCCCCAACTACCTGCAGAATATCGTGGTGGGCGCCATCATCATCGGCGCCGTGGGGTTGGATAGGCTGGGAGCGCGCGGGAGCAGGGCGTAGCGACCGACAGGGCCTAAAAAAAGGCGGCCGAAATCGCCAGGTAGAAAGAGACCCCTTCCGAAAATGAGCTCGTCCCGCTCTTCGTATTCGTCGTCGCTTGGGCGGGATTTTCGGGATCGATTTCGGATTTCGTGTTCCCGAAGGAATAGTTGATCAAGGTTGATCCCACTCCCAGACGATACCGGCTATCGAATTCTTTTGAAAAAAGGAAATTGAATTTCAAGGAATGCAAATAGGCGGAAGACTCCGAATGGTATTTATTCCCCAACTTGGCGTCATAGCTGTTGCCCCCCATGGTTAAGCGGTAGACCGGGCAAAATTCGAAATCCAGAAAACCGGTTCTCAATATCAGGCCGGGAGAAACCTCTATCCCGAAGGAACTCGAGCCCGACTCGGAAACCGTTGCCGTGTCGTTTTTCGCTTCCGTAGTGGTATTCGAATAACTGTATCCGTTCTTGAGTACGAAAATCCCGGACGAATAAAAAATCCCGTAGTTGATGGGGGTCGGCCCCTCGGCATATAGCCCCACCTTGGCATGCGTTATGGACAATAAAAAGAACGGCAAAAGCCATGAAAGCTTGTTCACTAATCCTCCGGGTGTGTTATCGAAACGCATCCGGAAAGATACTCACTCACACTCTCGCTTCGGATTGCCTTAACAGAGGTAAAGGAAGGACCGGCGCGGATACGCCCCGGCGCCCTTGCGGGCGCCGGGAGGCTTGGGTCGGATTTGGGATGCGACCCAAGCCTGGGTAAAGAGGGGATTCAGAGCTGGAAGTCGCTCTCCTTGCATGCGACCGAGATGCCTTCCCAGCGGCCCAAGACCTTGTAGGGCGAGTTAACCCGGAGGACTTTCCCTTCGCCGTCGCCGAAGCCGGACAGATTGATGGTGTAGGCGGCGCTATCCACCTTCAGGCTCTTGGGGAACAGGCCCGTCGGGGGGGCGAAGCCGTATCCCACCGTCCCGTCGCTGTCAAGGGAACCGGTCAGATAGCTCGTCACGGTATAGGCGGCGGGATATCCGTCCCAATGGGTGTATACGCCCGCCCAGCCTTCGCCCCAGGTTTCGAAGCCTACCCGGCCGGGAGAGGTCTTACCGCCGTCGATGATTTGCTTGAACGCGAAGCAGGCATGCATAGGCGTATGCGCGGGGATGGTATCGATGACGACGGTGTCGCTATCGCAGGCGGCCGGATAGGCCCGGGCCGCGCCCCAGATGCCGCGGGACGAATCATAGAAGTCTCCGATCAGCACGCCGGAACTATCCACCCATGCCTTGAGCCGGAACTGGCCCTGGTACAGGCCCAGGTATACCGTGCCCGAAGGGAACACTTCTCCCACAGAGGAATCGCGGTGGCCCGGGGACCAGGTGACTATACCGGAAACGCTGGTATCCCATTGTGAAATGGTGAGCTTGGCCTTGAAGATGGAATCGTCCCCGGGTTTGGGACCGGGCTTGGTCACCACCAGCGAATAGCAGCCGGCCACGTAGGTGCGCAAGGTATCGGGCGGGACGAAGCAATTGGAATCGGAGGGCCAGCCTTCCACCTCAACGCAGATATGCGCGCCGCCGGTGCCGCCCGCGCGCAGGGAGAGACGGATTTCGCTCACTTGGTCCTTGAAGATCCAAGCGCTTTCCTGGCCCTCATGGGTCACGGTGGTATCGCCGCTGGAATCGATGCGGATGAGGCGGCCTGCGAAGAGGCGGATGTCCCCGGCGGGAATGCCGGTGATGGTGACCGGCTCCTGCGAGGAGGAGTTCAGTTTCCAGGTCTTGCGGATGGGCTCCATTCCCTTTCCCGAGATCGTCAGGGCGAACAGAGCCGTAGGAACGGCTTTCGGGAACACAGACGACTTTTCCAAATACCCCGCAGGCAAGGCGGGCAATTGCAAACGCGCGGTACCGTTACCGCCCGCGCCGGGCTGCACGGGGTTCTTGTCCTCCTGTACGCAGGCGAACAGGCCGAAGGCGGCCAATGCGAGTCCCAGGGCTCGGAATCCTGTCTTCATCTTTTCCCTCCTCGAGGTTGTGGTTGCGGACCGCTCACCAGTATAGCTGGGGAATTCGCCGCACGGAGGGAAGACGAATGAAGAAGTGCTCCTTGTTAGAGAGCACGGAAAGCTTCCGCTCTCCATTGGAGAGCAGAAGGGATCGCTATGGGCTATGGGCTATGGGAGATTAGACGGTTCTACCGGACTATTTGAAAACCATCGCCTGGATTCCGACTCCATCACCCGGCGGATAATCCGCATTGATGGCAATCGATCCCTGGATACCGCTTGTGGCGCCTGCGAAGGTGACGCTGTATACGCGGCTGATCGAGGTCGAACCCGAAGTCGTCAAGAGAATCGCGGGAGCAATGTAGTTGCCGAGCTTGAAAAACAGATAGTTGCTCGTTCCCGCGTAGCGGAGATAAACCTTTGCGGTATGGGCCGTGGTGGACACGGGGAACTCATTGGACCAGTACTCGGCCTGGTTCGAAGCGATATAGGCTTTGGTAGCCGTTACGGATACAGGGGTTTTCCCGTCCGTCCAGCTGAAACCGGAAGTGGCATTGGTTCGCCGTACCGGGGTGTTGAAGAAAGAGACATTGGCCTTGATCAATGGGGTGGCGAGATTTTTCCTGCTGATGAAATCCCCGGAGCTTTTGTAACCCCATTGGACCCAATCCCCGGAAGCGCCGGCCTCCGTTGTGAGATTGACGGTCGCGGGGGTGGCCGCGAGAGCCGCGATATTCACCTCATGGATATTTACCGTGTATTTGGGCGAGGTGACCACCGTTCCCATCTGATCGGTGATGCGGGCGGTAAGGTTGTATTGGCCCCTGCCGAGATTCGCATAGGTGTATTTGAAAGGCGCGGTGGAGATGGTGGCTTTCACCGTGCTGCCGTCCAGGAACTCCACCTTGGCGGCATTTCCCGTAATCGTCGCACTCAGGTAAAGCGAGAGCTTGGCCCCGGCGAGTACGACACGATCTTCCGTCAAGGGGGCAGCAGAACCCGCATCCGTGGATGAGAACCCGCATTTGAAAACCAGCGTCGGCCGATTCGCGAACTTGGACAAGGTCGGTACGAACACGGGAGCGCCCGAAGCGCTTCCATTACCCAACTGACCGAACTCGTTATAACCCCATGCGTAAAGCAGGCCGTTGGATCGTACCGCGAACGATTGCGAGAGCCGCATCCCCAACCATGAGAAATCGGTCATTCCCCCGGCGATCTGGGCCGGCAGGGATTTGTTGGTGGTAGCGTTGTCCCCCAATTGGCCGCTCCAATCCGCGCCCCAGGTCCAGATCTGCCCATTGTTGCGGAGCGCCCCTGAATGATAGGAGCCGCTTACCGGACCATGCCAATCCGACAACTGGCCTTGTCCCCGCACGCCATACGGGTACGGGATATCGCCCCAAACCGTCGGGTCTTGGCCGAGTTGCCCGTAGGCGTTGTCGCCCCAGGAAAACAAGGCGACATTGCCGTATTGCGCGCTGGTGTTATACCCTCCCGCGGAAATATTAGTCCACGTTTTGAGCAGGTTGATTTCCTGGACGGGCACGGTAGAAGCGTTATACGACCCGTTGCCTAATTGGCCATGATTGTTATACCCCCAAGCCCAAACCGAGCCGTCGGCCTTGAGGCCCACGGAATGATTGCTGCCGGCCGCGACGGCGATCCAATCATTAGAGGTTCCTACGCGGATGGGAACCATGGAATTCGCATTGGACCCGTTACCCAATTGGCCTTCCCCTCCGTATCCCCAAGCCCAAAGGGAACCGTCGGTCTTGATGGCGATGGCATGGCCATCGCCGGCGGCGATGGCCGCATACCGGTTTGCCTGACACGCCAAGCCCGTCACGTTGCAGACCTGCGTCGGGGTATAGCGATCGCTTTGGGTATTCTCCCCTAAGACTCCCGCGGGGTTGGCGCCCCAGGCGAAAAGGACGCCATCATTGCGAAGCGCGAAAGAGAAATCGTTTCCGGCCGCGACCGAGACGAAGCCGCTGTTGAGCCCGCTGACCTTGACCGGCGAGGTTGACGGCGAGGTCGAGGTGGAACCCGTTCCCAATTGCCCGCGATGGTTCCTGCCCCATGCCCATACCGACCCGTCGTCGCGGATGGCGAGGGTGTGGAAAGCCCCGGGTGAGATGTGGGGGTGCGTCTCCAGGCGCGGAAAGACCCCGGTAACCACCCAGCCGGTCTGGACGGTTTTATCCAGATCGGCTTTGCTCAGGGCGGTTTTCCAATTGGAAGTCAGGGAAACCCCGCCTGTCGAAAAATTCTGCAGGCGGATCAAGCCGCTAATCTCCGGGAAAGACCATTGATACGAGGGCATTGCGTCCAGGTCGGCCGCGAACACCACGCGATTGTTGTACTTGTACTCCGGGGGAAGGGGAATGCCGGGCGGCATCTTTCCGCCTACGCCGTGCATATGATTGTTTACGATCGGATCCAACTGGTGAAGATCATTGACCCAGCGATCCGAGGCCCCGGTTCCTCCTCCGTAATAACCCGCGCTCGTGACATATTCCGGCGGCAGCAGGGGGAACTCGGAAGAACTGGCGAATTGGTAAGGTTGCGCGGGGCGGAAGGTGCCTTTACTGGGCTGTCCGTACCATCTGGCCGCGAAGCCCTCAACGTTGAAATGCTGCATGCCGAGGGAATGGCCGAACTCATGGAAAAAGATTCCGGCGATATCCTCCTTTTCGGCCCGCGCCTGATCGACTTTCGAAACCATGCGGCCGGTGATGAATCCGGGATTGACGAAGTGGCCGGTGCCATCATCGCTGCCGTAAAGCTCCGGCGGCCGGGTAGCGGGGATATAAGAGGCGTATGCCTCCTGGCGAAGGACATTGGTGAACAAATCGAAGTCGAAGGTGGGCCGACCTTGGTACTTGGGGTCATTCTCATTGAAGTAGATGACGGCGTTAGCCGGAATATTGCCGTTGGCGTCGGGGAAAAAGGAACAGGCCGTCCAGCCCAAGGGAGACGGAACTCCACTGCAAGGTTGGTTGATGAAGCTCCCGAACCTCAATTTAACGTTCGCAAGCGAGGCATCCGAAACCCACTGGTAATTCAATTGGGGCAGAATCGACTGCCACATCTTCATGCCCAGATCCATCCCACGAATCAGTTCCGCTTGTTTTGCCGGGGAATTCGAATTCAAGTAGGTGGTGAAATCGGCATAGAGCCGGATATCCTTAAGGGCGGTCGCATTTAACGGCTGCTGTGCGGAAAAGACATCGCCAACCCCGAAACCGAGGCAGAAAACGGGCAGCAGGGCAGCGAAGCGCAACCTTGAAAACCTTAGGAATATCCGTAAACGATGCATCTCTCCGAACCTTTCAAAAGCATGTGTGCTTGGGCGCGCAGCGCCTGGCTATTCGATAGCCCCGGCTGAATCGCGGATAAATGTACTCGCATCGGCCCCCGCACCGGGCTTTCCGAAACCGTAATTTACCCTAAAATTTCCCCAAAGAACATCGTTTACGGGGTGCGCCATTTTCCGTACTGTTTTCGAGGGCAAAAAAACGGGGAGGCCGCTGCAGCAGCGCTCCCCCCCGCGAGCCAGGTTCGGTGGAGACCTGGACGCCGCGGTTTTAAATAGACCCCGGTCAATCGCGGTGGACGCCGCGGTTTTCCAAGAGCCCGGTCATTCGCGGCGGGCGCCGCGCAAACCGGATGTCGTTTACTTGGCTACGTCCATCCAGCTGCCCGACTTCGCGGACGCCAAGACCGAATCGCAGACGCGAGTGGTTTCCAGGGCCTCACGGAAGGTGGGGCTGGTCGACTTGTTGCCCGCCACGTTAGCGAGGAAATCGGCCACCTGGTGCACGAACGAGTGCTCGTACCCGATCTGCAATCCCGGTACCCACCAGTTCTTCATGTAGGGCTGATCGCTATCGGTAATGTGGATGGACTTCCACCCGCGGAGTTTCCCTTCGTCGCGGTAGTCGTACCATTCCAGCCGGTGCAGGTCGTGCAGGTCCCACTTGATGGACGCGTTCTCGCCGTTGATCTCGAAGGTGTACAAGGCCTTGTGCCCGCGCGCGTAACGCGTGGACTCGAAGAGGCCGAGGGAACCGTTCTGGAAGCGGGCCAAGAAGCTGCAGGCATCGTCGATGCCGACCTTTTCGACCTTGCCGGTCAGGGTGTGCTTGCGCTCCTTGACGAAGGTCTCGGTCATGCCCGTAACGTTCTTGATGGAGCCGTTTAGCCAGATGGCGGTGTCGATGCAATGGGCCAGCAGATCGCCGGTGACGCCGGAACCCGCCGCGGCCGCGTCCAGGCGCCAGAGGCCGGCGCCGCCTTGGGGCAGGTCCGCCGAGATGGTCCAATCCTGGAGGAAGTTGGCGCGGTAATGGAAGATCTTTCCGAGACGGCCTTCATCGATGAGCTGCTTGGCCATGGATACGGCGGGGATACGGCGATAATTGTACCAGACCGTGTTCAGCACCTTCGCGCCTTCCACGGCCGCCACCATCTTTTCGCCTTCGGCCGCATCACGCGCCAAGGGCTTCTCGCACATGATCATCTTGCCGGCCTGGGCCGCCGCGATGGCGATTTCCATATGGCTGTCATTGGGCGTGCAGATATCGATGACGTCGATGTCCTTGCGCTCGATCAGCTTCTTCCAATCGGTCTCGATGGATTCGTAGCCCCACTTGTCCGCGAAGCCGCGGGTGTTGGCCTCGTTGCGGCCGCAAATGGCCTTCAGCACGGGCACGTGCTCGTTGTCGAAGAAGTTGGAAACCTTGCGGAAAGCGTTGCTGTGGGTGCGGCCCATGAAGCCGTACCCGACCATGCCTACATTAAGTTTTTTCTTGGTCATGCTTATCCCTTCAGTTCCAACCATGCTTTTCGCGGACAGCGCTCATCGCACCCAGGATCTTGTTCCAGGTCTCTTGCTGCTCCATGGCCGTATTCGGGAACATACAACCGTCCCAGCACATGTGCTTGATGTCGATGTGCTGCTTATTGCGATCGCGCAACCAGAAACCCGCATGGTACGGGATGTCCAGCTTGCCGTTCTTGTCGTCGACGGGGCAATGGCGCCCGGTCTTGTCATGGGAACCGGAGCCGAACGCGGTCGCGTCGTTTTGCGCCACGTGGAAATCCTTGACCCAGGGGCGCAACTTGTCGGTCAGGGCCGTGTAGCCCTTGTCGAACGCGTCCTTCTCCCAGTTGAATCCCTTGGGGACCAGGGCGTCCTCTTCGGCGTTGAAGCCGAGCATGAACAGGAGGGTATGCGCCATGTCCGCCTGGATGCCGACGGTGGCGGGGTTGCCGACGCCTTCGAGCAGTTCGAGCAGCGACTTCCAGCCGTGCATGCCGCCCCAGCAGATCTCGCCTTCGATGGCGAGCTTCTCGCCGTAGCTTTCCGCGATGCGGGCGGCTTCCTTGATGGTCGCGATATTCCGCTTCTGGTTTTCGATCGGGTCCTTGGCGAAGTTGGTCGGGTTGTTGGCCGTATCGATACGGATGACGCCGTACTTGCGGATGCCGATATCCTTCAGCTTCTTGCCGATGGCGCACGACTTGGTGAGCGCGGTCAGGTAGTTCTTGCGATCCTCTTCGGTACCGAAGGCGCCGCCGCCGCCCCAGATGGGCGCGACCAGCGAACCGATCACGAGGCCCTTGGAGCCGACCTTGTCGGCCAGCTTCTTGAGATCGTCGTCGCTGCTTTCGAGATCGGTATGCGGGAGGGAGAGGAAGAGATCGATGCCGTCGAACTTGACCCCGTTCACCGAGGCGTTGGCGGTCAGCTCGATCATGCGATCCTGGGAAATGACCGGATCGGCGCCGGGCTCGGTGCCGCCCTTACCGACCATTCCGGGCCATGCGGCGTTATGTAATTTCGGATATGCATTTGCCATTATGGCCTCCGCTCTGTTCGTGACTGGATTTGACTTTACCACCGAAAGTGCGGCGCGGTCGCCCGCGCCTGCCACGCATCAACGACGAATATTCTTGAACGCGCCGGTCTCCGGGGACTTCGGCGCCGCATCCGGGCCGAAATAGCGCAAGGTCACCAGGGGCTCCGAGCCCGTATTCTCGAAGGTCACCCCGCGCGTGGCGGCTTCATGCGAAACGAAAACCTCGTCCTCGGTCATGGCGCCGAAGCGGATCATGTTGGGCGATTGCAGCTTATGCTTGCCTACCCGGCCCAAGCCCTGCACGGTGATGAGGCCGTAGGCCCCGCCGTCCTTGATGGTGCACTTGGCGCCCGGCTCGAGGGTCAGTTCCTTGGCGGTGAAGAGATCGCGATCGCCCTTCTTGGCGCCGGTGTTGGGCGCCCCGAAGCGGCCGTATACCACCCAGCGATCCTGGTAGCCTTCCGTCCAGGTGTCGCCGTCGTTGATGGGCTCGAGGTAATGATGGTCCCGGAAGTTCGGATCCACGTTGGCTTCCCAGTCGAGCTGGTCAACGAGGTAATCCAGATCCTGCTTGTATTTATCGGGGGTGTTCTGCACGAACAGATCCCATTCCACGCGGCGGCCTTCGACCTGGCTCTGGTACATGGCGAACACGTCGCTGCCCCACTGGGGTTCGTACGTGAGCAGGGAGCCGGGGGCATGCAGCACGCAGGCGGGCACGTGCCAACCGGTACCGGGATTGAGGCGGTAGGCTTTGGACAGATCCAGGATGCCGTTATCGCCCTTGTTCCATCTCTCCAGGCAGCGGCGCAGGTCGGCTTTGGTCACGCCGGGCTCGAGGCCGAAGTAGGTATGCGGAAAGTTATTGCCGATGGCGTTCAGTTGCGGCGGGAAGTAGTAGCACTCCGGCTTGCCCTCTTGTCCGATGAGGGCGGCCTGATCCTCGTTGTGGTGCATGTGATGGGGAATGGGCCCCATGTTGTCGAAGAACTTCGAGTATACGGGCCAGCGCTTGTACTTGTCCCACATCTTCTGGCCGATGAGGCGCGGGCCTTCGGCCATGACGGCTTCCAGCAAGGTGAAGCGCTCGCCGTTGCTTACGACATAGGAAAGGCCTTCATCATCGGCGCGATTGTCGTTGCCGGCTTCGGTGGTGGAGGCGAACCAGCGCTCGTCGATGCCGCCGCGGTGCGCGCCCAGCGCGTAGTAGTCGTCGGGATGCAGCTTGAGGCGTTTGCCGGGCATGAGGAAGGAGCGGGGGACCCAGCAAGGCGCCAGGCGCAGGATGCCTTCACCCGCTTCTATCGCCGCCTTTACGTTGGCCTTCTTCGCCGTGTTCGGAATCGCAACTGCTTCGGACATCTCAATACTCCCCTTGCCGCCTTGCATGGCCTACCGATGGTTCGGCCTCTCGCTGGCGCGGCCCGCCCTTTCGGCGGTCTGTTAAATTACCCTTCGAATCCATTATACCGGTATCAGAAACACTTCGTAAATCTTGACTTGAATTCCTTGTGTGATTCTACGATTCCTGCAGGCCCAAATTCCCGCTCAACCATGCAGAAAAGCCCAATCCACGGGCACGCGGGCGGTGCGTCCACCGTTTCCGAAAACGGTGACATGGGCCCCTCCCTCGTCCCGTTCGATGCGCTCGACCCGGCCGAAGTCCTTCCCCACCGGATGCACCGCGTGGATGCTGCGGATGGATTTCGCCTCCTTGGCCTTGAAATTGAGCGAGGTCGGCACGCCATGCTCCTTGAGCAGGTTCCTGCGCGCATGCTCCAATCCGTCGGAGAAATGCGAACAGACTTCTTCGAGTCCCAAGCGCCCGAAGTGGCTGCCGTTCCACGGCGCGCCGTGCCTGCCGCCGTTGGAAAGCCAGAACAACGTGTTCGGCAGGGTACGCGGATCCTTAAGCGAAATCCAGATGTATCCGTCCAGGGTGGCCGCGGTCCAGGCGAAATCACCCGGCTTGGAGGAAACCATGATCAGATCCTCGAAGCCGCGGCGGGCCGGATATTCCTGCAGCGAGGTGGTACCGCCGTGGGCCAACGGGACCTTGTCCAACGAAGTGAAGCGGCCGCCGGTCTTGAGGGCACCGTATTCCCGCGCCAGCGGATCGGAGAAGGCTTCGGTCTTGACGCTGCCGTAATGGAACGGGCTGGTGTTCACGTGGAAGGGACCGCCCTTGTCCGGGAATTGCAGAATGGCATGGTGGCCGAAATTATAGCGACCCTGCAGGCCCTCAATGCGATGTTCCTGATACACCGCGCGATGCCCCTCGCGGATGCACAGGGTCTTGCGCACCGAGCAGGCGGGTGCCTTCACCCGCATTTCCATCACCAGGCGGCCGGCGCTGGTTTCCACCGGCTCCCACGTCTCGTTGGCGGTTTCGCCGTGCACGTCCTTGACGCCCTTGCTCGATCCGAAAGGCAGACAGAAATAATCGCCGCGCAAGACGCGCAGGATGGGCGGCAGGGCATCGCTCAATTCATGCGGCTGCCACGGGGCCATGGCATAAGGTTGCACCCAGCGCTTGCCGACCCGGAAACGGACGGGACCCATGTGGCCGGCGCGGCGCGTAAGCCAAAGTTCCACGTCCCGATTGGCCAAAGCGAAAGAAGGCTCGCCATGCACCACTGCCAAGGCTTCCCCGCCCAGGGCCGCGTCCGTCGGGCCCGCGGCCTCGGTGCCCTTAAGAGTGGTCTGCAAGTGCATCATAGGGATCGGATAGTAGGCAAATTTCCGCCCCGGGCGGAGGCGGACTTCTCCCGGGTTGTTGATTTCGATGACCTCGGTATTTCCGGGATGCGAGCGCCCTTTAGGGGGGTCCAGGGCCGCTTTCCCCTTCCGCTCCGTTTCCCGGGATCGCAAGAATTAAGCATATTAGCAAGCACCCTATGGCAGATGCGATTCCCCCCCGGCCCGGCGCGCGGCAATTCCCGCGGTCACTCCTGTTTCTGGCGGCCTGCCTCTTTATGGCCTGCGGCAAAGAAAAAGTGGCCGAACGCTACCCCAACGGCAAGCCCAAAATCATCCGTACCTACGGTGTTTTCGGCGGGATGAACCCGGGCAACCTCAAGCGCGAACAGACCTTCTTTTTCAACGCGAACAAGGAGACGGACGCGCATTGGCGGAACGGAAAGCTGGAAGGCATCAGCGAGGATTATTGGCATAACGGCCAGAAGAAATCCCACGGACTCTATCGGGACGGCTTGAAAGAAGGCGAATGGGATTTCTTCTACAACCAGTTCACCCCCTCGTCCAAGGGAAACTTTAAGCACGATTTGAAGGAAGGCACTTGGCGTTCCTTCTGGGAAAACGGCGCCCTCAAGTCCCAAGGTGATTTCGCAGCGGGCAAGGAAACCGGCACGTGGAAGGAATGGACTGCCAAGGGCGAAGCCGCCGCGATCAACTCCTGCTTCGAGAGCAATGACAGCGGGCGCTTCGTCTCGTACCATGCGAACAATACCGTGAAAGAGGAGTACGCCTGCCGCAAGGGCGTTCCCTCCGGCGACTATGTGAAGAAGGATCCCGATGGGACGGTGGTGGAAAAAGGGGCCTTCGACGCGCTCGGCCGTAAGCAAGGGACATGGGAAGCCTTCTTCTCCGAGGGCAAGCCCGCTTCGCACCGCGGCTACCTGGCGGGCATGGAACAGGATAGCGGCCATGCCTGGGATGAGACCGGGCGCTTGCGGGAGCGGGCGCACTTCGATTCCGGTAGCGGCGAACGCTTGGTTTACGATAGCCTCGGGCATATCCTGGAACGCACGCACTATGCGAAGGGCCAGCCCGATGGCGAGTCCTGGTTCTATTGGCCCGCGGGACCGGTTTCCGCCCCCGGCCGGGTGGAAGCCAAGCCCGGGCCCAAACGGCAATTGGTGGCCTTCGCCTTGGGCAAACCCCTGACCCTGCAAAGATGGCATCTGAACGGCAAGCCAATGGCGGTGGGGCAATTCATCGATGGCCATCGCTCCGGCGAATGGAAGGATTGGTGGGACGACGGCACCTTGAAGGAGATTTCCCATTTCGAAGCCGGCGCCCTGCACGGTGAACGCCTCTTCTACGATCCGAAAGGCAAGCTGATGCGCACCTCGCGCTACGAGCACGGCTATCCGGCCGAAGGCCGTATTCCCAAGGCGGTGGCCCACGGGGGCATCGTGGCCGCCGATAGCGCCGCGCCCAAGGCGAAGCCATGAAGGCCGGGTTGCTGGGTGCGGCAGCCCTTCTCGGCTTGGCGGCCTGCCAGTGCAATTGCAAAAAGGTACCGGATTGCGGAGCCACGGGAGCGGCCCCGGTCTCGGCGCGCAATCCCTCGGCCGCGGATCCCATGCGCGATCCCGAGGCCGCGGGCGCCGTGCTCATCCGCCTGCATAACGTTTCCGATACCCTGGAGTTGCGTGCGGCCTATGCCCTATTCCCCGCCGATTCCGTCCTGTTCGGGGACCTGCCCGCGAGCGGGTATTCGGATTACCATCGCGTGAAGCGCTCCTATCGATACGCCTACCTGCGCGTGCAGGGAGCAGGGCGGGAATGGAGCATCCAGCCCACGGATTTCGTGGGGGAAAAGCTGCTGAAGCCCGGGCGCTACACCTGGGAGATCAAGCCCCATGACGGACCTTATCCCGGCTTTCTGGATTTCCAAAGCTTGCAGGATAAAAGTCGACCTTAGACCGAAACCCACACTTTCCTTTTTTGGGGAATCGGCGGCAGCGCTTAAAACCCAACAGTCCCGAACCCCAACATAGCGTATGCGCTTCGACCATGGACCGGCACAAAGGCAATGTGACCAATTTCACGGAAGAGCAGATGGAATGGCTGCGCCCAATCAAGGACCATATCGCCACATCCATGCATATGGGCCGGGACGATTTCGAGTTCAGTCCCTTCGTGGAAAAAGGTGGGCTGGGGAAGGCGCGGCAGCTCTTTCTAGAGGGTTTGGACCCCCTCCTGGACGAGCTAAATACCCGTCTTTTAACTCTATTTCATGCTAATCGTCTTATTTGTAATATTTACACGGTTATCTTCTTGGAATTTTGATATTTAAATCGATTTTATCCTGTATTTTTAAGATAATTAGCATATTATTCTCTTTTAATTTGATTAAAATACCCGATTATGACTTTTTTTGCTAGAATTCGAGTATGATCCCACGCCGAATAGAAAGCCTGATTCAGCTCTATTTAGGCTATTTCACACCCGATAAACGCCGCGCTCTGGTCATCCTAGGCCCGCGTAAGGTGGGCAAAACCACCTTGATGGAAAAGCTCTTCCCTCCCACCCGAACCGACGTGAAATGGTTCAACGGAGAGGTGCCGGCCGACCGTGAGCAACTCGCAATCCTCAATCCGGAAAACCTGAAGCATGCATTAGGGGCCGGGACCACAATCGTCATCGACGAGGCGCAACGGATCGAAAGCATCGGACTCGTGGTCAAGATGCTGGTGGACAATTACCCGGAAATCCAAATTCTGGTCACCGGTTCTTCGGCCCTTGAACTGGCCAGCGGCCTCTATGAATCCATGACCGGCCGGGCCTGGAATTTTTCCATGTTTCCGCTCTCCTTCGAAGAGATGGTGGCACATTCCGGATTCATGGAAGAAAAATCCTTTCTCCCTATTCGAATGCTATACGGCTATTACCCGCAGGTGGTCACCAGTCCGGGCCTGGAGCATGGAATCCTGGGAAACCTAAGCGATGGGTCGCTCTACAAGGACATCTTGGCCTACCAGCAAATCCGCAAGCCGGCCTTGGTGGAAAAGCTTCTGCGCGCCCTGGCCTTGCAAGTAGGGAACGAAGTCAGCTATCCCGAGGTAGGGCAACTCATCAATAGCGATCCGGAAACCGTGGAGCGCTACATAGACCTGTTGGAAAAGGCCTTCGTGATATTCCGGCTCCATTCCCTGAGCCGCAATATGCGCAATGAAATCAAGCGCAGCCGTAAAATCTATTTCTACGATCTAGGCATCCGCAATACCCTCATCCAGAATTTCATCCCCATCTCGCTACGCGCGGATACGGGATACCTGTGGGAGAATTTCTGCGTCGTGGAACGGATGAAAACCCTGGAATACCATAAGAAAGGCGTGAACCGCTTCTTCTGGCGCACCCATACCCAAAAAGAAATCGACTACATCGAAGAATACGACGGAAAGCTACACGCCTACGAATTCAAGTGGAACCCGAAGGCCAAAGCCAAGAACCCGAAACCCTTTCTGGAAGCTTACCCCGGCAGCGAATTCAAGGTCATCACGCCGAATAACTTCCACGAGTTCGTGATGCTTCCGGACGAAAAGAAATGAACAGGGACACGGGCACGGGCGCCTCCGCATGCGGCGGACCGGGCTGCTGCGGGGCTCGCGCCTACGCGCTCGGCCTTGCGGGGCAAGGCTGCTGGGGCGCCTGATAGGCGCCTTGCACCCGGGGCGCGAAGCGCGCCTTCGCATCCCTGGCGCGAAATGCAATTCCAGAGGTTGAGTAAAACAACGGAAATGAAGCCACTAAATCGAACCTTCCAAATCAACGGCCGGCCTTAGCGCGGCGGGATGGGATGCTGCGGCCGTCGAGACGACGATCCCGCATCGATTTCCCGGCGGCTGGGGCCCCACCCCTGCGCGCGGTCGCCAGGCCCACCGTGTTTCCTCCGATGAGCCGCTTCTCGATCAACGCTTCCAGGTTCTGGCGTTCGCCGTCGCTCAGCGGAATGCCATACAGGTACACGTCCCCGATGTCGCCGTTGAAGGCGGACCAGGAGTCGGCACCGTTGCGCCCCAAGGTGATATGCGTCGCGAATGCGCCCGCCACCCCGGGCTGCAGCGAGGTCATCGGTTTGACGGCCGTCTCCACCATGACCTGACTCCCGTTCGCGAAGACCCGATAGCTCCCGTCTTCCTGTACCACCAGGCTTAAGATCGTGATCTGACCATCCGGTATGGCGACGCCGCCCTCGGAAAGGACCCCATTCCGCAGCACGCAAGGCTTACCCGTATCGTTGCGTAATCCCAGGCTCAGCCGGTCATGGAAGATGTTCACGATGGAATTCCAGTTGCTGGTCGCGCCGCTGCGGACAGGCCGGGCGACTACGACGATGGTCGCCCCGGCGCAAGCGATGGGAGCGGTGAAGGTGCCCGCGTCCATACCATCACCGCGCAGGTATTGGGCGCGCATGTACCGGCGGCCGTCCAGGATTTCCACCGCCGGCGTCCCCAGCGGCGTGAACGCGCGATCGAATCCGGTAGCGGGCCATGAGGTAACCGCTCCGTTACCCGGAAGCCGGTCCGCCATGCAGGAGAAGATCAGCTTCGCGGCCTGGGGCAGGCTCCCGGACGCGCCGGCCCCCCCGGCGAATGCGACCGCCAGCGTGTGCGGGCCCGTGACTTTGGGGAATACGTAAGACGCGGGACTGCCGATGTCCTTGCCGTCGACGCGCACCCCCGCCAGCTTGTATCCCGGCAATGGGGTGAACGTGAAGGCACGGTCCTTACCCGCCGGCGCGGGTACCGATCCGAAAGGCGTAATGACCCCTCCGAATCCCGCTTCGGCGAGGATAGGACAGGAGAAATCGATGGTCAATACGTGATCCGCGCTGATATCGGAGAACGTGAAGGCGTCGCGTGGACCCATGGGCGCCCCATCCATGAGAAGGGAGGCTCGGCAACCCGAATCGGGCGCAATGCGGATTGTCGCCGCAGAACCTTGCAGCGCGGGCGTGACCCCGGAGGGTGAAACCGTTCCTCCCGCCCCCGCATCGGCGCGGATACCGTAACGGGGCCGCAAGGGGGTGAACTCGGCGGAGAGGGCATGATCGCCGCGCAAGGGATCGAATGCGTATTGCGTGACGGCGCCCAGCGATCGTCCGTCGACTTTGAGGTCGGCAATGTACTGGCCCGTCGCGGGGACGATCGCGAAAGCCGGTGTCGCCCCGGCCAAAAAGGTCGCATCCCCCGCGGGCGTTACGGAGCCGCCGGCCCCGGCCTGGGCGGTTATGCGAAACCGTTGCGTTACGTCTTCCACCAGGAACGGGGAGGCGGGGAATCCGTTCCGGTTATAGAGATTGCAGCCTTCCGGATTCATCCAGTAGGCGTAGGCGGCCTTGCGCGGGACCGGGATGGCGGCATTGGACAGGACTACCGTGAGGCCCGCTATTTTCGCATCCGCTTCGCGCCAGACCCCGTCCGCACCCGCAATGGAAAACCTGCGCAAGGGTTGTTCGGGAGTTTCGCGTACCGGCAGGTAGGGAGTCTTGGAGCCGGAGATGAGGCCGGATCCCGTATACTCGAAACTACATACGATGCGATTCCCGTCGGCTACGGCATCACGCAGGATGGGGCCGCCGGGGACCACGGAGGTGCGCCCGTAATCGTTGTGCAGCGCCCAACTCGCCAAGCGTTCGCCCACGTCCAATTTGTCCTTAGGATGGATATCGTCCGCTTCGCCCACATCGATGGCCACGGCCATACCGCTATGGGGAATGGAGAGCGAAGCGGTCTGCTGCCGGCGGGTATCGGCCCAGCCGCCGGGCGCTTCCGGAGTGGGACCCGCAGGAGCCTGGGTATAATTGGCGATCTGCACGAAATAGAAGGGGAGATCGGGCATCCCGAATAAGCGGCTCCAACCTCTTACCAGGGCTTTCATTTTGAGATGGTAGCTGTCGGGCCCTTGGTTGCTGCCCTCGCCGCTTTCCCCTTGATACCAGATCGCCCCCTTGAAGGCGAGCGGCGCCAACGGGTAGATCATGCCGTTGAACAGCGAAAAAGGGCCGAAGGGAAGGATGCTTTTGGAATACAAGGGCGCCAGGGCCGGCTGATCGGCAACACCCTCGGGCGCAAGCCAAGGATCGATTTGCGTTCCCCCCACCGAGGACACCAGCAGTCCGATGGGAACGCCACGGTTCTGATCCAACCAGATGGATCGGCCGAAGTAGAACGCGACCGCGGAGAAGCCGGCCGCGGTCGCGGGGGAACATACGCTCCAGGTTCCCGTAACGGTCGGCACCGGTTCCGCCGAGTTCACCAAGGGCACGCTGAATTGCCGCATCCCGGGATACGCGGCGGCGGCGATATCCGCGCTTCGGCCATCCGAGCCAAGCGAATAGGCCATGTTGGATTGGCCGCTGCACAGCCAGACATCGCCGATTACGACATCCTCGACCGCTGCGCCCCCGCCGGAGAGAGACAGGCGTTGGGGGACCGGGTTGGCGTTCATGGCCGGTAAGGTAACCTTCCAGTTACCCTGGTCATCCGCCCGGAAGGGAGTCGTGAATGCGCCGAAGCCAAGGGTACCCTGCTCTCCGGGAGCGGCGGTTCCCCATACCGGTACGGGTTTGCCCCGTTGCAGTACGGCATGATCACCGAACAAAGGGGAGAAGCTGGCGGCGCCGGCGGCCAGGAAAGGGGAGGCGGCAAATGCCATCGCCAAGCGGAAGTTACGCATCATTCCTCCTATTTCGACCAGGCTGAGGTTGTGTGGAATATGCCTTCCGAAGTCAGCGCCTGGATTACGAGCGTCCCGGAAGGGACCGTGCGGCCCCGCTCATCCCTACCATCCCAGCGGATGACCATGCCATCGGGGCGCAAGCTCCTCACCAGGCGACCGCCCACGTCGAGAAGATCGATCCGCTTGACCTGCGCCGCCGTCATGGCGGCCAAGGCGATACCTCCCGGACCGGTCAGGGTGAATCGGTGCAGGCTTGCGGCCTTCCGCACGGGCACCGAGGCAGGGGTTCCGAAGGCCTTGAACTCGCCGATATCGGGCGGCGCCCCGGCGTAAAGCTGCCCAGGGGTATCGTACAGGGTTATGCGCAGGTAGCGCGCCGTGGCGGCAATCTTGTCCACGTAAGCGGGTTCGGCGAGGGCGGTATTGCCGGTGCGGTCGGCGTAGGCCTCCCAATGCACCGCGTCTTTCGAGATTTCTATGCGATATTTGTAATACTTCTTCCTATCCCCGTCCCCGGTGGGCGGCGGCCAGAACTCGGTCCGCTCCAAGCGGTATTCCTGCTCCAGATCGATCTGCAACCAGGATGGGAATCCCCCGCCGGACAGCCATTTGGAATACCAGCTCCCGGACATCCCGTCCACGGCACGCGCGCCGCGGCCGAAGCAGGCCAGATTGTCTCCGGACGCCTGGGGCATCGACTCGCGGGTGGGTCGCCCCAATGCGATATTGCCTTCGTCGGGTACTGTCGGTACGCGCGCCACATCGAAATATCCCGTGAAGAATTCATCGCCGCCCACCTGGTAATAAGGCTTGAAGGAAAGGGAACGGCCGGCGCCATCGGTGGCGTCATAGCGCAGAGCGCCCGTGGCGGGCCGGAAGAACCCGTTCAGGTTGTTGAACCACGAACCCTTATCGGCGATATCCCCGATTAGTTCGGATCGGTTCGGCCGCGCACGCGATCCCACCATCACGATCGGGCCCTTGAGGAAGGCGACCTGGGTGGGGAGATCCGGCATGGCCTCGACGGAGAAATCCATCGGAAGCCGCACGTCGATCTTGTCCCCGTCCTGCCACGACCGTTCCACGAAGGCATAGCCTCCCGAAGCCGAAGCCGCGACCGCCTCCCCGTTTACGGAAAGGCCGAAGCCTTTGCACCACGCGGGCACGCGTATCGCGATCCGCAGCATGCCGGGAATGGACGGGTGTACGACGATATGGCTAGCCGCCTCTTCCGGGAAGCGGGTGGACTGCTCGATGAATACGCTCCGTTCCGGCCAGCTCACCTTGGCGGAGAGGAACAGGTTCACGTAGATGGCGCGATCATCGTGGGTGAAGACGTTCTGGCCCAGCTTGGAGAAACTCTCCATACCCGTTCCGTTGCAGCAGTAACATCCCGTGAGGTAGTCGCGGAAATCCTTGACGGTATTGGCGTACAAGGGCTGGTAGTAGGTCTTCCAGCCCGTGACGGGATCCTGGCTTCCCAGGATTGCGTTGAAGAGGAGCCGCTCCGCGTAGTCCATGTACTTGGACTCCCCGGTCGCCAGGAAAAGGCTACGCGTCACCTTCATCATGTTGTAGCTGACGCAGGTTTCCTGGGGAAGCTTTTCCAGGGTGTTGGAAAGCACGCGCGGGCCCGGCAAGCCCTCATGCACGCTGGTGCCGCCCGTGGCGTATGTGCGTCGGCCGGTACCGGCCGTAAACTCCCAGAAATTCTGCATGGCCTTGAGGTAATAGGGATCGCCTTCCATCTCGGCCACGCGGGCGGCTCCCACGATCTTGGCCAGATAGGTATTGGCATGGCCGAACACCACGTCCTTTCCCTGGTTCAGGGGATCGAGCATGGCTGCGCGTTCCTCCCACTGCTGCGCCATCGCCTTGTGCACCGGATTGCGGGTGGCGGTATACAGATCGTAAAGGGCCTCGGCCATGCCGCCGAATTCGATTTGCTTGATCTTGACCCAGTCGTCGGACGAGTAAGCGTCCATGCGGGTTTTCATCCAGTCCGCAAGGTTGGTGAGAATGGTGAGCGCCTGGGCGTTTCCGGCTTGGGCGTAGCATGCGTAGATGCCCTCCATCACCTTATGCATCCGGTACCAGGCCACGCCGTCGATGCGGTTGGCCTCGAATTCCTCGGGCGGCGACGCGAACAGGTATTTCCCGCCAAGGGCCGCCTGGCATTTCGCCAACTCCGCGACCATATAGTCGATGCGTTGCTTGAGGACGGGATCGCCGGTTTCGGCATACATGAGCGCCGTGGCGGATAGGTAATGGCCTTCGTAATGTCCCGGGAAGGCCCCGCTGGGTTCCGGCGTTGCCCAACCGCCCAGGGGCAGGGCCGAGCTGGGCAGCTTGGCCTGCAGGCGGAAGCAGTGCAGGGCGCGCTCCGCGCCGATATCGTCCAGCACCTTCCGGTTCACATCCGTGGCCGTCTTGAATATCCCGTCGGTAAGCCGCACGGCCGACAGCGGGAAGGACTGCATAGGCGCGGCGGCTGCCGGGCGCGCTAGAGCCCCTGCCCCTATGAGACAGACCAGCGTCAGGGCCCCCCGCAACAATTTGGTTTTCGTACCGCGCATCGCTTCCCCCTAGGAGATTCAGGTCTTGGTGTCGGCACGGAATTTCCGTCCGGCCCGGGAACGCCCGCGCCGGCCCGCCGCGAACCCGCGACGGATGCCCCCCCACCCTGCTTTACGATGATGCGGTCCGGTCGGCGGGCACCACCCCGCCGGCCCCTTATTCGGCCGCTGCTTCCACGGTAACATTCCTGCTACCGGGTTTCTGGGTCTCGAACCCCAGCCTGAGCCATTCCTGCGAACGCGCCCGCCTGGAAATGCGGGCCTCGTCGACGGCGCCCGCGAAATACCGATCGATCCCGGGCCACCCCTCGATGTAACCGATGAGCGTATGCGTGCCGACGAGGCTGACCGCGCCCGCCGCGGGAATCTCCGCCAGCAGAACACCGTCGGCGTAGCTCCTGAGCATAACCCCATCATAGGTCGCCGCCATATGCGTCCAGGCATCCGCCGCGATGGCCGCCACCGGGCTACGCAAGGTGAAGGCGTCCTTGGCCGGTCCCGTGCGCACCCACGCTTCCGTGGATCCGTCCGCCTGCAATTCCAGGGAGTAGGCGTCGAACTTGGCGATTACCATGGCGTCGTCGAAGCCGGTGCCGGTATGCGGCAGACGGGCCGGGCGTATCCATGCCTCCAAGGTGAAACCCTCGCGCGGCGATAGGGCCGGCGCCGCGCCCGCATCGAGGAAGTCATCGACGCCATCGAACAGGAGGGCTGATCCGGCCGGGCCTTCCGCGAAGGGGGTACCGGCACCGTTACGTGAGGCCGCGTCCAGATGGTTAGGGGTGGCGTCGGGTACGAAGACGCCCGTGTCGGGAACCGCGGAAGGCAGGATGCGTTGCATATGCCAAACGGCGGCGAATCCGGCCGAGGTATCGAATGCGGGACCCGGGACGGGAGCAGAACCCGGATGGCCCGCGAACAGCCATAAGCCGATGTCAGCACCGGCCGCCACGCTGTCGAGCCGCGTCCAGAGTTCGGCGCGGCGTCCCGCCGAATCCCAACGTTCCACGTCCATAGGCAGCGGCGCGCCCGAGCCGTCGGCGAGGCGTACATCGGCCCCGTCACCGCGGCAGGCGGCGAAGTTGAAGGTCGAGTCGAGCTTGATGAGTAGCGGGAAGTCCCGAACCGATTCCCGCAGGCCCGCGCCGTCCGCCCCGGCGCGCACGTTCACGCGCCAGGCCGACTTCCACGCCGCGAAAGGGCCCGCCGGCGTCACCGCCCCGGGCCGCACCAGGAATGGCCCTCCGGCTACGGAATAATTCGCCCCGTCCGCCCTCGCGAAAGCGACCGTTGCATACTTCCCTGCGGGCAGAGGTTCCATCCGTGTTACCCCGGGACCGGCCGCTCCCGCCGGGACCAAGGCGCGGTAGGTGGTTCCGGGGACATACAGCCAGCCCCCCAGGAGCCGCTCTGCCGCTGAGAGACGCACCGCGATCGTGCCCGGCGAACCCAAGGTATCCGTCCCCCGCCGCGAGCTTTCCCCGCCTCGCAAGCGCAATCCCATGGCCGCGAATCCGCTGCCCTCGCTTCCCCCTTCCGCTTCCAGAGCGTACTCGCCGTCCACCAGACCGGCGATGTCCCAACGCCCGCGCGCATCCGTCGTATCGGCCCAGCTTGTAGGCAGCGCTTGGCCGGTAAAGGGTTCGTAAGTGGACGGCACCATACGCACGCGCACGCCGGCCTGCGCTTGCCCGTTTGCGTTCACGAATACGCCCGCGATGGTGTTGGTGGTCTGGGAGCCGCTGCCTCCGGCCAGCTCCTCGTCACCGCAAGCGGCCAACCAGGCCAATGCGACGACCGCCCACAGGACCGCCCTCATGCGCCCTCCTCCTTGGGCGCGGAAACCGGGAACAACTGCAAGTTGATTTGGAAAACCCGATCGACCCGGCCATCCGCCTTGGCGATCTCCAGCAGCTCGGTGCGCATTTCCGCCAAGCGTTCCTTCATGCGCTCCGCGCCTTCCCGGGAAACGGCCACCGTCAGCGTGGAAATGTCACGCTCGGCGGGCGGAAACCGCTCCAACGCCTTCTTCGCCAAATCCATCATGGCCAATTGGAAGGTATGGATGGATACCGTCGCGACGTCGGGACCGGCGTTGAGGAAGCGATCTACCAAACCGTACCGCCCGTCCGGACCCTTTTTTAGGAAGCCTCCGCCTTCCAGGAAACGCACGGCTTCGATGGCCTCGCGCGGGCTGATGGGAGGTACGATGCTGCGCGCCAACTTCCGGTAATCACCGCGGAACGGGAAAACGTTCATGATTTCACGAATCAGAGGGTAATACCATTTCTCGTAGAATCGGAATTGGGTGGCGGCCGTCTGCTTCAACCAGGAGTGCCTGCCATTGAGAAGCCCTGCGAGGCCGGCCTTCTTTTCCTCGTGGGTGCGAGCCTGGTTGAATCTCACCAGTTGGCGGAATAGTTCGCCCTCCTTGGGGCTTAGCACGAGGAAGCGCGCGAACCGTTCCACCATCTCGGGCGAGATGTTCTTCTCCCCCTTCAGGATGCGGGTGAAAAAACCCGCGGTTTTGAAGCCTACCAGCTCCGCGAGGCGCCGATAGGAGAAGCGCGGATCCTTTTCCTTGCGCTCGCGGTAAGCGTCGGCGAGATACTCCCGGTAATTGGTGTAGTGCTTTAATGGCTGCATGGCGGCGACTCGGCTCCCCTTCCAATCTACGGAAGTCGCCTAGGCCGGCTGCGGGATATTACCGGAAGACGGGCAACGGGATTTAGGCTTTTGCGGAGCGGAATCGCCGGAAAGGCGCGCTACCGGCGGATCGAGACACGATTGCCGGGCAACACCAGGAACCCAAGCCCGCTTCCGAGCCGCCCCTGCGCTGCTTCAGCGGTACCGCCTGGACCAAAGGCGGCCACCCCGGCCGGCAGGGAAGCCATGGGAGGCGAGGCGCCTTCGCCCCGGGTAACGCTGGTGTTACGTCGGTCCGCCCCCAGGCAGGCGTACCAGGCCCGCAACCCGAACAGGAGCATCAGCAGCAATGCGAACAGGACAGGCCGCCAGGGATTCATGTCCCCAAAGATAGGCCCAGTTTAGGTCAATTTTTCTCCTGTAATTCCACAATTACAGGTCAAATACCGATTTTCCTGACCAAAAACCCCATTCTTATGGTCAAAACTTGGGTTACTTTTCACGGGGTGGATGCCTCCCCTCCCCCGGCAGCGGGGCCTATGCAAGTGCCGATGCCGATGGTCTTCGACCATCTCGACTACCGGCGATTCCTTTCCGACTACTATGCCTGGAAGAAGGCGCGGCGCGGATCGTTCTCCATGCAGGTGATGGCGCTCAAGGCGGGCATGGATACCAGCAACCTGGCCAAGGTGCTGGCCGGCAAACGCCATCTGCCCGCGGGAGCGATCGCGCGCTTCCGCGAGGTATGCGGGTTCTCGGAAGAAGAGCAGGCGCATTTCGCGCGCCTGGTGGTCTGGCAAAAAGCCCGTGATCCGGCCAAGGCCAAATCCCTGTTCGAGAAGATCGCCAAGTCGCAAAAGGCGCGGCCGCATATCCTCGATGGGCGCAAGTACGATTACTACAGCCGTTGGTATTACATCGCGGTATATACCCTGCTGGAATGCATGGACTTCCGCGGCACCCCGCGGGAATACCGCAGCCTGGCCACGCGCCTCAATCCCGCCTTGTCCCTGGAAGAGGCCCGCGCAAGCATCGAACTCCTCATCGAACTCGGCCTGGTTGCCGTCGACGCCGAAGGGCGGCACATACCGGTGCAGAAATCGCTATCCACCGGCGAGCGTTGGAAATCCTATGCGGTGGAACGCTTCCAGGCGGAAACCCTGGATCTGGCCAAGCGCTCCCTGGAAGCCATTCCCAAGGAAGAGCGGGACATTTCCACCCTTACCTTCAGCGCCACGCAGGATGAATTGGAAACCCTGAATCGGCTCACCAAGGAATACCGGCGTTCCATCGTCGAGTTGATCAGCTCGGGTCGGGGCGGGGGCCGCGTGTACCAGATGAACCTGCAACTTTTCCCCTTGAGCGCATGAGCATGAGCGTATCCCGCATCTTTTCGTTCGGGTTCCGTTTCGGCCTCGCGGTATACCTGATCGCCTGCGGAGAATCCCGTAAGACCGCCGGCGTGATCACGGAAACCACCAACGGCATCTCCGTCTCCGGTGTGGTACGCGATTCGGCGGGACATGCCTATGTCGGCGCCATGGTGGCCCTACGCACCGCCTGCGTGGACTGCGGGGATTCCCTGGCCAAATCGGCCCGCACCGATTCGGTCGGACGCTATGCCTTCGATTCGATCCCGGCGGGCGTTTACGTGGTCCTGTCGCGGCCCGTGGCCGACGGGGCCTTGGCGCGCGCCTTCACCATCTCCGCGGGCGACGTAAACCTGAGCATCGCCGATTCCACGGTGCGGCCCACTTTTGACTACGCCGGCATCGCGACCGCGCCGGGCGGAAACGGGACCATCCGCGTCAGCGTGCCGGGCACGGATGTTTCCGCGCTGTCCGACGGGTCGGGACGTTTCTCCCTGACGGGATTGCCGCAGGCCGATCTGTTCCTGCGCTTGGCCGCGACCGCCGGGGGCGGGCGCCTGACCGTTCCCGTCGCTACCGCCCGCGCCACCGATACCCTGGCCCTGGATACGGCCGAGTCCACTTGGTTGGAGGACTTCGACGACGGCGATGCCAAGCATCTCCTGGCCCCCTACGTGAGCGGCGGCAATTGGTACTCGCGCGCCGATTCCGGCATCACCGTGAATCCCGCGGGAGCCCTGGACGACCCCGCCGTGGGGCTGGTGACGGTGGGCGCCTGGCGCGGAAAAAGCCTCATGGTAACCGCGGCCTTTCAAGCTTCCCCGCCCCCTTCCGGCCTGTACACGCTGGCCCTGGAGCTGAGCACGGGGCTTACCGGCAAGCCGCCGGCGGGACGCTGGTTCGATTTCTCCCGCATGCGCGCCTTGACTTTCATGGCCAAGGGCACCGGTAGCTTGCACGTTACCTTGATGACCAAGACGGTGTGGGAGAAATACGGCGGCGAAAGCCATTTCGAGAAAATCGTGGTACTCACCCCGGCCTGGACCGAGTACGTGATCCTTCCCGGTGAAATCGCGCCGCCCGATGGGAGCCCTGCGGCCCAGGCGGGTCTGGCCTGGAAGGCTGCCGCCCCCTTCGTGGGCGAAATCGGTTTCTTCGCCCAGGATAACCTGGTGCTGGGCCTGGACGACATCCGTATCCGCGGCATGGCCCCGACGGAATTCCTGGCTCCGGATCCGAAGCGCTAGCCTGCGGCTTGGAAGCCCTTCAGCGCAGCAGGATTTTCCGGACCATGCGCTCGCTCCCGCGGGTGGCGCTAAGCAGGTAGACCCCGGGGCCGGGTAGTCCCGTGAACCGGTAGCGCGCGGGTCCATCGCCCAGATGCAATGCGGCCAGGCGCCCGTCCAGATCCAGGATGCGCACCACGTGGGCGCCGCTCCCGGTTATGGAAATCCCTTGCGCGTCGATCGCCATGCCGGAGGCGCGCCCGGTGCCCCTCAGCAGCGGATTGGGTCCATCCTTGGGCAGGCAGGTGCCGGTATACTCGATGCGCATGATGCCGGTTTCCTTGGTGGTGCTGCGCGACCCGGCGTAGATGACCACGTAGAATGCTCCGTCGGGCCCGGCCTGGAAGTCCAGGGGACGGTTGAGGAAGATGTTCTTGATGACCTTCTCGCGCCGCAGGATTTTCGTCCCCTTCTCGTCGAGCACCACGGCGTCGAAATAGCCGCCGCCGAAATCGGATACGAACCAGACCCCGTTGAAATGCGGCGGGAATTTGATCTTGGAGTCGAGGGCGGGATTGTACCAATACACCGGACCCGTTACCGCGATGGCGCGATTGTATGGATCCAATGCCGGCTGTGCGGCGGGCAAATCCTTGAGGGCGGTATCGCCCGCTGTGGGATTGATGGGCTTATCAACGGTGCCGCCGCCTCCTTGGATGGAGGTATTGGCGCCGGCCCAATACGGATACCCGAAATTACCCGGGGTCGTCGTGAAGTCATGCTCTTCGGTGATGCCCCCCATGTCCGGTCCCACGTCGCCCCAGGTGATGGCCTTGCGCACCGGGTCCAAGGTGAGGGTATAGGGGTTGCGGGTGCCCATCACGTAGATTTCCGGTTTGGTCTTGGCCATGCCGGGCGGGAAGAGATTGCCCGCGGGGATATCGTAGGTCGAACCGGGACCGGGCGCGGGAGCGGCGACGTCATCGGCGAGGGGACGCGGCTTGACCCGTAAAACCTTGCCGCGTAAATCGAAGGTATTCGCCGATGGCCACAACAGGCCGTTATCCGCGGTGTTGACGTACAGGTTACCCTGGGCGTCGAATTGCATTCCGCCTCCGGTATGCACCGTGCCGCGTTTGCTGGGCACCCTCAGGATCAGTTTTTCGCTCAGGGAGTCCACCGCCTCACCCTTCAGGGTGTAGCGCACCACGCGCCAATCGTCCTTGGCGGTCGTGTACACGTACAGCCAATGGTTCGCCTTGAAACCCGGATCCAAGGCGATGCTGATGAGGCCGTCGCTCACGGTATTTGGGGGATTCAACTTCAGCAGGGTCACGACCTTGGCGGTGGCGGCCACGTATTTGCGGAGCAACCCGTAGCGCTGCACGAAGTACACGTCCACGCGGCCCTGTTCATCCATATCGAAGGCCATTTTGAGGGGCTCTTCGGTATCGGGATCGGTGGCGTTGGTAAACAGCATCACCGAACGGAAATCCTTGTCGGCGACATCGGCGCAGCCGGGATAGCTGAAGGCCGCGTGGGCGGCGCGGGGGGCGGCCAGAATGAGCACCGGGATCGCGAAACGGAGGACGATGGGTATACGCATGCAGATAAGGAAACGCCGGGAGCCGGTCCGGACGTTGTGTCCCGGGCTAGGCGCGGGGCCATCGCCGCCCCAGCCCTGCGGTAGTGTACGCCAGAGTAACGGACAGGTGACGTCTCGGAAAGGTTACCGGTAAAACGGTGGAAAGCCCCCGCTGCGGGGGCAGGTCGGGCGGGGCCGGTAAGGCCTAACGCCGGAAGGCCGGGGCCCGCTGCGGTCCCGGCAAGCGGCGGCCGCGGGCGTCGACGGGGCGGCGCAAGGCGCCGGCGCGTAAGGAACCTATGCGCGTGTTCGGAGAGCGAGGCACAACCGTCCCCGAGGCGCCCACCAGGGCCAGGTCCACGTACTCGATGTTGTACCCGTTCTTCACGATTTGCATGCGGATCACCTGGATGCCCGCCTTGAGCTTGATGGTGCCGACGTCTTTGGCGTAGTACCAATAGTGGTAGCACTCCACCGGGCATTTTCCGGTGAAGGGCAGGATCATTACGCCGGAGGAAACCGAATCGGTCCCTTGCAAGGCATCCACCTTGAAGGAAGTTCCCGTATCGGCCGTGCCGACCATGGCATGGATGGCGTAGGTGCCCGCCTGCTTCACGTCCACGGTCATTTTCAGCCATTCGCCCTTCTCGAGCCAGCCCCAGTAGACGTTTCCCGCCTTGATCTTGGCAGTGCTCCCGGGAACGTCGGGGTCGCCCACGTGTACCGCGTCCAAATCGACGCCGGAATTGCGCGCGGTATAGCTACCGATATGGGGGCCGGTGTCGAACCAGGTAGCCCCGGTGTTACCCTCGTCGTAGTTCTCGGGCTCGAGCCGGCCCGGCACCGCTTGCGTGGTATCGTGCCAGGGCTTGCCGGGATAGCCCGCGGGCACCTGGGCGGAAGCGAGGGAAATAAGGCAGAGGGCGGCCAGCGGAAGCAGGCGAATGGGTTGCATGGGGGGAAAGGTATTCCGGGCGGCCGGTACGACGCGAGGCATATGGCTCTTTCATTATCCTATGCCTTGCGGTTTCCGCGCGGACTGGGGGCCGGGGTCAAGCGGACCCCTGCGGTGCCCCCGCCGGGACGCGTAGGCCGGGGCGATTGGCGTATCCTTAGACGCAAGACGGCGGCCGCGCCTAAAGCTTGTCTGGCCTTGTAGGAGGGGTCCAAGGTTGGCGCGGTCGTCGTCCTCGCATCTTCGCTCCTAAGCCGACTCCCCGCCTGGTTACGCGGCGCCGCTTACCCGCCCGCGAGCGGGATTCGTCCAACACTTTCCGGAACACTTCGCCACCGGGAACTTGCTATAATCATCCCCAGCGCATTGTATTTACATGGAAAGGCTCTCATGGAAGCAACCTTGCTCGAAAACGAGAGGTATCCCATCGGTCGATTCGTCCGCCCCGCCGGCTTCACGCAGGCCGGCGTGGCCGCCGCAATCGCATCGTTGGAAAACCTCCCCCGGAAACTGCTCGCGAACGTATCCAACCTGACCGCCACGGAATGGTCCCGTCAATATCGGCAGGGATCATGGACGGTGAGGCAACTGGTGCACCACATCGTGGACGCCAACATCAACAATTATACGCGGTTCAAATTCGCCCTCACGGAGGAGAACCCCGTAATCAAACCCTATCTCGAGGATCGCTGGGCCGGTCTACCGGACGTGCTTGCCGGGGATATCCGTCCCACCTTGGAGATGTGCACGGCCATCCATAGCAAATGGGTGCAGGTGCTACGCGGCCTGGGCGAGGCGGAGTGGTTGCGGACGTTTTTCCATCCGGATCAGGATCGCGCCGTGCCCCTGTTCGAGGCAGGACATTTATACGCGTGGCATGGCGAACACCATCTGGGGCAGATCCGCCGCGCGCTGGGGCATTGATCGCCGAGGGCGGCTGACGCGAGGAAAAGGGCTAGCGGGCTATACGCCGGTGTGCGAGTCGTCCGGCTCGCCGGACTTCTCGTTGAAAACGCGCAAGACGATGCGACCCACTGCGATGAGGACCCCGATGAGGGTGACGATACCGAGCACTTTGATGATGCGGGAACCTTTGTTGGCGGCTAACTGGGACATGGCGGAAACCTTCCTTGACGATCGAAACGGAATGGCGACGATTCGTCCCGAAAGATACCAAAAGCCGGAAGTTTCCGACTAGCCCTTACGGGCCCAACGTGTATCCACGCTATCGGGGACGGGGGTTTTTTGAGGCGCCGGGGCTTCGGCGGGCGTGGGGCCCATCTCCTTTTCCTCCGCTTCCATCATGGCCTCGAGTATCTGGGCCTGGCTGCGGAGCAGGTTACGGAACCGGGAGAAGAACTGCATTTTCTGGTTTTCGAGCACGTAGATTTCGGCGCGAACCTCGGCCAAATGCTCGCGGGATCCCTGTAATTCATCCGTGGCCTTTTGGCGGGCATCGGTGATGATGGCCTCGGCCTCCTGCTGCGCCACCTTCCGCTTCTCCTCCAGGGTATTCTGGATGGTAATTACCGCATCCTGCAGGGTCTTCTCGATCAGGCGGTAATGGTTGAGGCGTTCCTCGGCGATCTTGAGGCGCTCGGAAAGCTGGATGTTCTGGCGGGTGAGCTCCTCGAAATCCTTGGCGATGGTCTCGAGCAGGCCGCGCACCTCGTCCGCATCGTAGCCTTTGAAGCGGCTGGAGAACTCGTGTTTCTTGATGTCCAACGGGGTGATCATGGTGGCTCCACTTTCGATCGTTTTCGAGAGTTAGCGAGAGTTATCGAGAGTATCCCTTAGAAAATAGTCACTTTGCCAGATCAGCGCCCGCCGCAAGCGGGCCCCGTGCGCCGAAGAGACCCGTGCCCACGCGTATGAAGTGGGCCCCTTCTTCGATGGCCACTTCGAAATCGCCCGTCATGCCCATGGAGAGCCGGTCGAAGTCCTTCAAAGGGCCGCCCGGCACCGACATGGCGCGCGCGGTTTCGAGCATGGCGGCCAGCTCGCGGAAGCAGTGGCGGGCGGCCTCGGGTCCGGCGGGCTTTCCGTCGGGGGTTTCCAGCGGACCCATGGTCATCAAGCCGACCAGGCGCAGATGCGGCAGGGACGGCAAGGAGGAAAGCACCGGAATGAGGGCCTCGGGCTCGAATCCCCCCTTGGCCGGTTCGCGGGAGGTGTTCACCTGCAGGAAGACATCGCGCCGCAGGCGCAGCTCCCCGGCGATGCGGTCGAGGGCGACCAGCAGCTCCAGGGAGTCGACCGCATGCAGGGCCGTCGCCAGGGGAAGGATCTTGCGGACCTTGTTCTTCTGCAACCTGCCGATGAGATGCAATGCGTACGGGGCGCCGCCCGGAAGCGGGAATTTCTCCAAGGCTTCCTGGACCCGGTTCTCGCCGAAGATTCCCGCCCCCAGTCCCAGGGCCTCGATGACTTTCGCCTGCGGGTGGTTCTTGCTGACCCAGATGAGCCGCACCTCGGCGGGATCGCGGCCCACGCGCGCGCAGGCGGCCCGGATGCGGGCGTCGACGGCGCGGAAATTCTCGGCGAGGGTACCCATGGTAACAGCTCGGTTACGGTATCAACGGGGTTTCCGGGAGGGAGCCTTGGGCTTAATCTTGGCCTTGACCTTCGCCTTGGCCGTTACGGGCTTTTCCGCCGGGGTGAACAGCTCCGCCAGCACCGCGTCGATGGTTTCCACCTGATCGATCTGCAACCCCCGCTTGGCTTCCGGGGGCAGCTCGCGCACCTCGGGGGCGTTTTCGCCCGGAACGAGAATCCGGGTTACTCCCGCCTGTAAGGCGGCGATGGCTTTCTCGGGCAGGCCGCCGATCGCGTGGATCTTGCCCACCAGGGAGATCTCCCCGGTGAAAGCGATCTTGGGATCGACCTTCTGGCGGGTCATGGCCGAAATCAGGGCCAAGGTCATGGCGATGCCGGCGGAGGGGCCGTCCTTGGGGATGGACCCTTCCGGGACGTGCAAATGGATATCGGTTTTGTGGAACACTTCGGGATCGACGCCGTAACGGCGGGCGCGTTCGCGCGCCAGCGTCAGCGCGATCTGGGCCGATTCCTTCATCACATCGCCGAGATTCCCGGTGAGATGCAGGCGGCCCTTGCCGGAGAGCAGGGTGCATTCCACCCGCAGGATTTCGCCGCCGACCGGGGTCCAGGCCAGGCCAGTGACCACGCCGTGGCGCACCGTGGCGGGAACCGTTCGTTCCTGGCGGATGGGCACGCCCAGGTATCCCAACAGGCTGTCCCGGGAGACGGGCGCCGGACCTTTTATTTTAGCGTTTTCCTTCCCGTTACCCGGCTTGCCTTTGGAAGGCTTCTTCTCCTGGGCGTCCACGACTTCGCGGGCGCGCTTACGTGCGATCTTGGCGATCTGGCGGGAGAGCTGGCGCACGCCGGCCTCGCGCGTGTAGCGCCGGATGAGGGTGCCGAGTACGCCATCGTCCAGGTCGAACTGGCCGTTGACCAGGCCGGATACGGATTTGACCTTGGGCATCAGGTAGCCCTTGGCGATTTGGAGCTTCTCGGAATCGAAATACCCCGAGATGCGGATGACTTCCAGGCGATCGTGCAGGGGAGCCGGGATCTGCTCTTCCACATTGGCCGTGGTCACGAAAAAGACCTGGGACAGATCGATGCCGATTTCCATGAAATGATCGATGAACTCGGTGTTCTGTTCGGGGTCGAGCACTTCCAGCAGGGCCGAGGCGGGATCGCCGCGGAAATCGCTGCCCATCTTGTCGATCTCGTCCAGCAGGATGACCGGGTTCATGGATTGGGATTTCTTCAGCGCCTGGATGATGCGGCCGGGCATGGAACCGATGTAGGTACGGCGGTGCCCGCGGATCTCGGCCTCGTCCCGCACTCCGCCCAGCGAGATGCGAACGAACTCGCGGCCCAACGCGGCGGCGATGGACTTGCCCAGGGAAGTCTTGCCCACCCCCGGCGGTCCCACCAGGCATAGGATGGGCGTGCTGTGGTGCTTGGAGAGCTTGTATACGGCCACATGCTCGAGGATGCGTTCCTTGACCGGCTTGAGGCCGTAATGATCCTTGTCGAGCTGCTTCTTGACCTTGCCCAGATCGAGGTTGTCCGGTTTGTACTGGTTCCAGGGTAATCCCAGGAACCAATCGACGTAGGTACGCACCACGGAATATTCGGGCGATGAAGGATTGAGATAATCCAGGCGCTTGAGCTCGGTGAGCACGCGGGCATTGATCTTTTCGGGCATGGCCTTGGCCTTGACCGATTCTTCCAGCTGCTTGATCTCGTGGTTGAGCGGCGGCGAAAAGGATCCCAACTCGAACTGGATCTTGCGCAATTGCTCGGTGAGGAAATACTCCCGTTGGCTTTGGGCGATGCCGGCGCGCACCTCGTGCTCCAGGCGGCGGCCCATGATGGTGGTATCCACTTCGTTGCGGAGGAACTCCTGGATCATGTCCAGCTTCTTCTCCAACGTGGGTTCTTCCACCAGCATCTGCTTGAGCTCGACCGGGATCTTGAGATGGCTGGCGATGCCGTACAGCTTCTCTTCGGGGCCCGAGAGGCCGTCGATGAGATCAGCCACACCGCGGGGCAGATCGGGATTCTGCGACAAGTATTCGGCGAACATCACGCGCGTCGATTCCAGGCGGCGGCGCGCGCCCTCTTCCTTGAGAGGCGCCGGTGAGACCGGTTCCGCCGTGGCCGTAATCAGGTTGGGCGCGACTTCCCATTTGAGCACGCGCGCGGCGCCCATGGCTTCCACCAGGATCTTGGAGAGGTTGTTGGGCAACGGCTGGGACGAGGCGATGCGTCCCACCACCCCGATCAGCTTCAAGGTTTCCGGCGCCACCTCATCTTCCGAGGCGGTCTTCTGCAGGGCGAACAAGGCCAGCTGATTGGGGCTTTCCATGGCCCGCATCATGGCGGTCAGGGATTGCGGCCGTCCCAGCAGGATGGGCGTTACCGTGCCCGGGAAGAGAATGATGTCCCGCAGGGGGATGACCGGCAGGCCGGCAGCCAGGGTTCTGGCCCAATCCTCAGCAGGCGGCATGGCCGGTTTTTCGGCGATTTCAGAGGGCTCGGTGGAATCCAGGGGTTCGTCGCTCACGTCCCAGAATGTAGGCAAATAAGCGCGGGAGCCGTGCGGCACAGGGCCCTTGGGCGCGCCCAGCCGCACCCAGAAACACAAAAATACAAAGGGTTCTTAAGACCACTCCAAAAGGCCATACGACTTGGGTCATGCCCCGGTAAACGCAAATTTCCAGACGTTGATATCACGGTCTCAACGGAATGTTCCCGGGCCTGCCAGCCGGTGCGTGGACGCGGCCTATATTGGACCCTACGCAATCGACGCAGTGGGGGAAGATGCAAATGTCTGAACACAATGATAAGAAGCAAGCGATAGGGATGCTGCGGCTCGGGATGGCCGCCTTGTTCCTGGCCGGAGCCGTGCAAGCCCAGAACCCGGCCATCCCGGTCGGGCCCTGGAAGGAGCTCTTCAACAAGAAGGACTTCACCGGATGGGGCCAGCAGGGCAATCCTCCCTGGAGCGTAGCCAATGGACTGATCCAGACCAAGGGCGGCAGCACCAAGACCTTCCTGATCTGGCCCGAAGCCGTGAAGGACGCCGAGATCGAAGTGAAGTACAAGCTCTCGACCACGAATGCCAATAGCGGGATTCAGGTACGCTCGCATTGCCTGGACAAGACCAAGTCCCTGCCCACTTGCGGCGGGACCTATCAGGTATGCGGACCGCAGCTCGACGTGGCCGACGCCTATAGCGGACGCCTGTTCGAAGAATGCGCCGCGTTCCTCCAGTTCGACGGCCAGAACATCGACAATTGCCGCCGCACCCTTAAGGTCGGCGAATGGACCACGGCCACCACCCGCATGAACGGCCCCAAGATCCAGGTGTGGCTGAACAACGTGTTTTGCCTGGAGTACACATTCACCAATAGCGAGCACCTCGAAGGCGGTATCTTCGCCTTGCAGAGCCATCCCCCGTTCGATTTGATCGAATGGGAATACGTGAAGATGCGCAAGCTGAACGTGAAGGGTTGCACCAATCCCAAGGCACAGAATTACAACGCCGAAGCCACCATCGATGATGGCTCCTGCCAGGTGACCACCCTCCTGGGCGCCGCCGCGAAAGAGTGGAAGGGGACCTTCTCGGTAACCGGATCCTCAGTCACCTACGGGATTCCGGAAGCGGGAGCCTACCGGGCCCGCCTGCTGGACGTGAACGGCACCGTGGCCGCCAAGGCTTCGGGCTATGGGCCCATCGAAGCCGCTTTGCCCCTGCCCCGGGCCGGGATCTATTTCCTGGAAATCGACGCCGGCGGTTTGCATACCCGGCATCGCATCGACCATTTCTGATCGGACTACGTTGCGGGCGGCGCCTGGCGCCGCACCGTAAACGGTAACACCAATACAAGAGGAAATATGCGCCATTCCAAGTCCCGCCTCGGCGGGCTCGCTCTCGTCTTAGCAGCAATCCCTACCGTGGTCTCTCCCCTCTCCGCCGAAGTGGTGCTCAAACCGCTGCATGCGGGCCTCGCCGTCGAGTACGGCCAGATGAGCGGCCTCACTTATTTCGAGCCCGCCAAGAACGCGGGCCATTTCACCATCAACCGCACCATCGGTTGGTTCGCCGAAGAAGCCACCATCAACGACCGGTTCGACGTGAACCTGGCCTTGGGCGGCCTCTTCTTCCAGTTCTTCCCCTTCAACAAGGGCTTCGACTATTCCAAGGTGCGCAACTCGGCCGTGTCCATCGGCCAGGCCACCGCCAAGTACAAGTTCGGGGATCCCAAGGATCCGTCCTTGTCCATCTCCTTCGGTCTTATGCCTTACAAGTACAATCCGGATTCCCGCAACCTGGGCGAGTACCTGTTCCGGTCCACCCCCTATCCCACCACCACCATCAACGGCAGCTGGGATCTCATCAACTCCTCGTACTCCAAGACCAAGGGGATATTGATCGAGAAGGACTTCATGGATGGGATGTGGAAGAACGATTTCCTCATCACCCTCTCCGATGAGGTGTATCCCCTCAATGACGTAAGCCTGGCCTATGTCACCAGCCTGAAATTGGGCCCGGTGGAATTGGGCGCGGGCGTGAACTTCTACGGGCTGCTGCCCGCCAGCCCTTCGCTTTCGACGCCGAAGAGCATCTACAACTCGTACTTCACCTACCAGGGAACCACCTACTACGGCGACGACCTGTACTACGATCAGCTGGCGAAATACTTCGAAGTGGATGCGGCCAAGCGTTTGGCGGCCGGGGATGCGGCAGGCGCCGCGGCGGACAGCGTGATCATCGCCAAGTACAAGGCCACGGGCGATCTGGTGGACAGCCTCAACATGGCCGACACCGTGACGGGCGGACCGCGCCAGTCGCGCACCAATTACACCTATCAGGGCACCTTGGTCATGGGCCGCGCTTCGCTGGACATCGGATCCTTCCTTGGCGAAGGCGTGGACTGGAAGCTATACGGCGAAGTGGACGTGCTGGGTTGGAAGAATTACCCCATCTTCTTCGAGAAGCGTTCGGAGCGCATGCCCATCGCCTTCGGCATGTCCATCCCCACCTTCGGCCTGTTGAACCATCTCAACATCGAAGGGGAATACTGGAAGAACCCCTACCCCATAATCAACGTGAAAGCCTTGCAGGACGGCCTGCCGAAGGTGGACTACAACGTGATGAGCCCCAAGATCGACATCAGCAAGCCCTATACGAAGGATGATTTCAAGTGGTCGGTGACGGGTTCGCGCGCCGTGGGCCAATACTTTACCGTCGATGCCCAGGTGGCCAACGACCATACCCGCCCCATCCGCTTCGACTTCTCCCCCTACAAGTACGAGACCATGCTGGATCCCAGCGCCTGGTACTATATCCTGCGCGTGCAGGTGGCGATGTAGGCCCTCGGTTCGGGTCCTCCTAGGGCACCAAGACCTTCGCGGCGTACGCGCCGCCGCTCCCCGGGCCGCGTACGCGCGCGAAATACAACCCCGGGCGCAAGCTTCCGTAGACGGTGATGGCGCCGGCCTTATCGCGTAGCCCGCTGGCCGCCAGCCTGCCGTCGCCGGTCATCAGTTCGCAAACCGATCCCGATGGCCCCGGCCAGAACAGGACGAAACCGCCCGGGATGCGGCCGACTTCGACAGGCATTCCCGTCCCTCCGGGCGCGCGCGTCGGCTGCGCCGCGGCCGTTTGGCATCCCTCCGCATCGGCCGGGCCAAAGCGGGGCGTTTGGACGACCCGCAGGGTACGCAGATGCCATTTCCCGCCCCAGTCACCCTGGAAGCCGAGATACCCTTGCAAGATCGGCCCATCCTCGGGATGCCCGGGGGTGCGCATCCCGTACAGCGGTTCCCGGTTGAAGCGGCCCCGCGCATGCGCGTCCCACCAGGCGGAATCGTGCATCCGGAAGGAAAGCACGCGCACGCCGTTGAGCCAATGTTCCACCTGGGGCCCGATGGCCACGATGCGGGCCTGGTTCCAGGCGCCGGTTTCGTACGTTCGGTACGGATTGGATGTCGCCTTGAACATTCCCCACAACGATCCGACCCCGTCCGATCCCATGGTATCGGCCCCGATTTCGTTAATCTTGTATTCCATCCCCGTCATCCACGGGAGGCGCCCGGTCGTCAGCATGCGGTAATAGACTCCGGCCGATGCGCTGTTACGGTACTCGAAGCGCAGATCGAAATCGCCATAGCTTTTCCGCGTCCGCACGTCGAATGCGGATCCGTTCGTGCGGAGGGCGGAATCGTCAGGGCCCACCGTCCAGCGCTTATCGGCTGGAATCAGGGCCGTATCGCCCTCCACGTATTGGACGAATTTCTCCCGGAAACCCGCGGCGGTTCCGTCGAACAAGAGCTCGAAACCGTCGGCGACCTCGCATGGTGTCAACTCGTTCGCCGCAGCCGCGCGGGCCGGAACCGCGGTCCCGAGGACCAGCAAGGCGATGCCGGCCCAGCGTAGCAAATCCATCCCCGTCCTCCTCCGTTGCGCGTAGAGGGAAGGTATGCGGGGGCCGGGAGGCGCGGACGCCGTGCCGGGAAAGTTCCGTATTCGGGGGGAATACGTAGCCTATGGGCTACGCGAGTTTGAAAACCGGCTAGGCCAGCTTGGAAATTGGCTAGGCCAATTTCTTCTTGTTCTTCTTCAGGATGAGCATGGGCTCTTTCTTATGGTCGACCACTTCGCGGGTCACCACGCATTCCGCCACGTCGGTGCGCGAGGGCAGATCGAACATGATGGGGAGCAGGGCGCTTTCCATCACGGAGCGTAGGCCGCGCGCGCCGGTCTTGCGCAGGATGGCGCGATCGACGATGGCCTCGAGGGCGTCGGGCTGGAACTTGAGGCGGATGTCGTCCATCTCGAAAAGCTTGGTGTATTGCTTCACCAGCGCATTGCGCGGCTTGGTTAGGATGTCGAGGAGGGCTTCGCGGGGCAGCTCTTCCAGGGCGGTGATGACCGGCAAGCGCCCGACCAATTCGGGGATGAGGCCGAACTGGATGAGATCGTCCGGTTCGACGAGCTTGAGGATGGCGCCGATCTTGCGGTCCTGCTTGGATACCTGGATGGCCCCGAAGCCGATGCTCGATTCGCGCGTGCGCCGCTCGATGATCTTATCGAGCGATTCGAAAGCGCCGCCGCAGATGAAGAGGATGTTCTTGGTATTGATCTGGATCAGGTTCTGCTCGGGATGCTTACGGCCGCCTTTGGGCGGGACCGCGGCCACGGTGCCTTCCAGCAACTTGAGCAGGCCCTGTTGCACGCCTTCACCGGACACGTCCCGCGTGATCGAGGGGTTGGCGCTCTTGCGCGAGATCTTATCGATCTCATCGATGTAGACGATGCCGCGTTCGGTGAGCTCCACGTCGTAATCGGCGGCCTGCAGCAGGCGCACGATGATGTTCTCCACGTCCTCGCCCACGTAGCCGGCCTCGGTCAGGATGGTCGCGTCGACGATCGTGAACGGGACCTTTAGGAACTTGGCGATGGTCTGGGCCAGCAAGGTTTTGCCCGAACCGGTGGGGCCCAGGAAGAGGATGTTGGACTTCTCCACCTCGATGCCGTCGGCGCCGGCGCGGGCGGCGATGCGCTTATAGTGGTTGTAGACCGCGACGGCCAGGGAGATCTTGGCTTCGTCCTGCCCGATGATGTGCTCGTCGAGGTGGCGCTTGATGTCGGCGGGGTTGGCGGACGGGGTGGAACCCTGCGCCGCCTGCACGTCCTTGTTGATTTCCTCGGTGAGGATGTCGTTGCACATCGCCACGCATTCGTTGCAAATGTGCACCGAAGGCCCGGTAATGATCTTCTCCACCTGTTCGGCGTTCTTGCCGCAGAAGGAGCAGCGGATCAATCCATACCCATTACCGGTCCGTGCCATGCCTCAATCTCCCGATTCGCCTACGCGGCCAGCTTCTTCTTGCGGTTGCCGGGATTGAAGACCTCGTCCACCACGCCGTAGGCGACGGCTTCCTGCGCGTTCATGTACAAGTCGCGCTCGGTGTCCTTCTGGATTTGCTCGGTGGTCTTGCCGGTGGCTTCCGCGAGGATGCCGAGCAATTCCTTTTTGGTCTTGATGATTTCCTTGGCGTGGATCTGGATGTCCGACGATTGCCCGGTGGCGCCGCCCGAGGGCTGATGCAACATCACCTTCCCGTGGGGAAGGATGAAGCGCTTGCCCTTGGTGCCGGCGGCCAGCAGCAAGGCGCCCATGGAATAGCACGAGCCCACGCAGATGGTCTGCACATCCGGCTTCACGTATTTGATCACGTCGTAGATGGCCAGGCCCGAGG
>JAHFCH010000187.1 GCA_023249635.1 Fibrobacterota bacterium | reverse complement strand
CGTCTCCATGCTCATCGATCCCGAACCCGATGTGCCCATGCCTTCGCCCGATGGGACCATCGACTTCAAAGCCTTCTCCTTCTTCCGTACCGTGGCCAAAGACGCGCGCCTGGCCCAGGTAATGCCGCCCATCCCGGGCGAACCCGGTATGAACGTGCAAGGCGTTCCCATTCCGGCCCCGGATCCGCGCCCGTTCGCCTCGGAGCCCGGCCCGAATACCTACCTGGAAGGCTTCTCGCCGCTCTACCTCGTGGCCTCGTGCGCGGGCCGCCTGGCCATGCGCGTGGGCGTGCCCGAAGTGGTCGAAGTGCTCGACGTCTCCGGGGACGTGTCCCTCAAGACCGGCAACATCGATTTTCCCGGCGCCGTGCGGGTCGCCGGCGATGTGCATAGCCGAATGCAGGTGCTCTCCATCGGCGACGTGGAAGTGGTGGGCACCGTGGAAGACAGCGTCATCCGTTCCGATGGCGCGATCGTCATCAAGGGCGGCGTGAACGGCGCGGGCGGCGGCATCATCAAATCGCGGCGCTCGTCGGTTACCATCGGCTACCTCCACAACCAACGCATCGAATCGGACACGCATATCGTGGTCTTCAACGAGATCATCAACAGTACCTTGCTGGCGCGCAAGACCATCACCATGAAGTTCGGGAAATTCTCGGTGCTGGGCGGCCATCTGCTGGCGGGCGAAGGCATGGATCTCTTCAATGTGGGATCTCCCAACGGCGCCACCAAGACCATCCTCGAGGTAGGCAAGGATTTCGAGATCGAGGGCGAGATGACGGTCCGCAACGCCCGCCTCTTGGAGAACAGCACCGATCTGGAATTCCTGCGCGACATGGAAGACCAGCTCGCGGGCATGGTGCGCCTGCGCCGCGGTTCTTCGGACGAGGACATCCTGCTGCAGAAACGCACCCAGGGAGCCATGCAGGTATTGGAAGGGATGATCAACCGCGCGCGCCAGGAGCTGGGTTCGTTGGCGCAGCGGCTGTATACGCGTGAACCCTGCAGCCTTATCGTCCATGGAACCGCTTATGCGGGCACGGTGATCAAATACCGGGATAACGTGATCGTACTGCCCCAGTCGGTAACCAACCGGCGTTGGGTATTCCGGGAGCGGTCCCCGCTCCCTACCTTCGAGGGATCTTCGAACTGAAGGGATGACCGCGGCCGGGATAAGCGGCCCGGACGGGCTAGGCAGCCCGGGCGGCGGAAGCTTCGACGGCGGTGGTTTCGGCCGCGGCCACGGCGATGGCCTGCACCGAAAAGCTGAACAGGATCCAGGCTCCGGATATTCGCAGCGCGCCTTGGATGGAATGGGCTTCGGCGCTTGCGCAGCCGGCTCCCGAACAGGGCACGCACGGGATAAGGTACCCGAACCAATCGGTGAAGGCGGGATCGGCGAGCAGGGTGCCGCAAATGCAATTGGCGAGCTCGCAATAGGCGTCCATCTTGAGTTGCCCGTCCACGTCGGCCGGGAACAGCTTTTCCCATTCGAATTTGTCAGCGGTCAGGTTGCAGAGCAACTCGTACTTTTCGCCGATGTTCTTCTGGGAGCAATGGATGCGGCCCAGTTCCGGGATGCGCGGGGCTTCCCAGGTGGCGGCCAGCGAGGCGGGCGCGCTGAAGAAGGCGCCGGCGGTTTCGGAGGCCGCCCGGGCCAGGTTCGGCCCCAGGCGCCGCAGGGCGGCGTCGATGGGAAAGCCGGTATCGGGCAAAAGCTCTTCGTGCTTGGGCTTTGCCGTTTTGTGCATATGGGTGGCGATCTGTAGCGTAGCCATAAATCCTCCGGAACCTATCCTGCGGCAGCGGGTAGCCGTAGGCGGATCGGGTCCTATGCTGGATGTCGGTACCCGGCGGAAAATCCTTGAGGCTTTACCCCGATTTATCTTGCGGGATTTCCGGGCAAGCTCCAATGCGGGCAAAAACCCCTAGGAATGCAAACCGGGACGGACCCCGCAGGGCGCGGATTACGGGGGCGTTCGCCTCAGTGGCAGGGCTGGGAGCGCTGCAGGACGGCGGCGAAAAGGCTATCCGCCTGGAAGTACAGGTTCACGCCCTCGTACACGTCATAGACGCTGTAGTCGGTGGCCGTGGTCGAAGTGTCCTCGTCGGCATGGGGCGGAGGCGAGCCGGCATGGCGTGACAGGTATCGCATCACGCCCTCCTGCTGATACCTGGGGTGGCCCAGGGCGGCGGTGATATCCTTGCCCGTAAGGCCTTTGCGCAGCCATTTGGCGGGATGCAGGAATTGCCCGGTAAGCACGTAGTTGGTCGCGCAGGGATGATCCTGGGTGAAGAGACCATTGCCGTAAGAGCTGCGGTACAGGGTATCGTCCCGGAAGGAATCGTCGTAGCCATAGGCGGTGACGGCGGAAGGATTCTGGGGGAAGACGAATCCCGTATCGAACATCTGCGAGACGCGTAAGGTGTCCACCGCTTCCTGATCGACCTTCCAGGTCTTGGGATCGCCTGCCAGGCTGTCCAGGCGCGCGATCTCCGCGAACACGTCGAAGACGCCCGCGCTATCGGTAGGGATGAATCCGTCCAAGTGCTTGGGGGCGAATTTGGCGGGGTCCCAGGGTGGCACCATGCCTCCGCTGGAGAGCGGCTTGTCGGCCTTATCCTTGATCAGGCAGCCACACAACGCAATCGCCGCGCAGGCGAGGAAGGCGCGAAGTTGCAGGGAAGGCATGGGGATAAAGATACCCCAATGCCGCGCATTTCCAAGCCCGGAAGCTGGCCTCAGAAACCGTCTAGGACGTGGTGGGAGATGGCGTGGTAGGGGAGGGCCTCGGCGATTTTCTCTTCCGAGGCGGCCAAGTCTATCTGGATGATGGCGTTGCGTTCCAGGGGCGCGCCGTTCTCGGTGGTAAGCACCGACACGATGGGTTTGGTGAATTCCGTGGCATTCGGCCCCACCACTTTCGCGATCCTCCCGCTGGTGAGCCGTACCAGCGACCCCAACGGAAAGATGGACATGGTCTTGAGGAATTGCTTGATATGATCGCCGTCCAGCTGGCCTTCGCCGCCCATGGAGAGCAGGGAGACCATGGCCTGGTACGGTACCAGGGATTCGCGATAGCTCCGCCGGTTGATCAGGGCCGTGAATACGTCCGCGATGCTCACGATGCGCGTAAAGCGGCTGATCATCGAACCGCTGCGTTTGTCGGGATACCCGCCGCCGCCGATGCGTTCATGATGCGTATACGGGATTACCAGCACCGCTTCGGAAAGCCCGTGTACGCGCTCCAGCAGGCTCAGGCCCAGCATGGGATGCTTCTTGACCTCCCACAATTCCGACTCGGTGAGCTTGCCGCGCTTGAGCCGGATGCGTTCCGGAACCAGCATCATGCCGACGTCGGCGAGCAGGGCGCCTTGCGCTATCTCGATGGACTGGCTGCGGGAATAACCCGCCGCCGCCGCCAGCGAGAGGGAAAGCAGGCATTGTTTGAGGGAATGATCATAGAGGTAATCCTGGCCGGTATGCGGCGAAGCCGCGAGGTCCAGGATGAGGTTGCGATCCTTCATGAAGGTATCCATGAAGCCGCCCACGATGGAACGCACGATGGCGTTGCTGGCGATTTCGCCCCGCACGATCTTCCCGTACAGGATGCGCACCTGGCCCACGGCGTCCTGGAACTTGCGGTGGGTTTCGGTCTTATAAATCTCGGTGCGGTCGCGCACCTTGAGCTGGCTCATGAACTGCGAAAGCGCGGGGCCCACGGGATTGTCCGAGGGCTTGAGCAGGGCCACCTTGCGCGCGAAAGGCGCGCCCTTGTTCATCTGCGCGGTGATGGCCGCCTGTACCTGCAGGTCTTCCGGAACGTTGGCCGAAACGGTCAGTCCGTCGAAATAACCGCCCTCCTCCATGGCATGGAGCTCGTTGAGGGTCTGGCGGATTTCCCGGTCGCGCCGGTTGTCCCAATTGTTGTCGGGCTTCATGGATGGCTTTCAGCGCACTTGGATGGCGCCGTCCTTGGAGAAGAATGTCTTGGGTCCGGTCATGATCTCGTCGACCAGATACACTTCGCGGCCGATTTTCACCACCACGCCCGGGTAGGCCTTGCGGTGCACCGTGATGGTGGCGGTTTCGGGATGGCTGGCTTGGCGTTCCAGGAACACGTAGCGTTCGCGCAGGATCTTGGTCTTGGCGTCCACCTTGGACCGCATCCCCTCCATCTCGAACATCAATTCGATGGTCCAGGGCTCGAGGCCGCGGTTGAGCTTTTCCATATCGTGGATCTGCCGCAGGGAATCTTCCAGCTTCTTTGAGTACTTGCCCATCTTATCCATGTCGGCGCGGATGTCCACCATCTCCTCCGCCACGGTGTAATCGTAGCCCGCTTCCAATTGCGTTGGCGTACCGGTCTCGGTCCCGGCTATGAGGCATTCGATGGCGTGGCGGGCCTGCACCTTGCCGCCGGCCAGCAGCCCGTTCACGGTGACCGATTGGCGCGATTGCAAGCGGCAGTTCACGGCTTCCTTGATCACCACGATGGCGTTCTCGCCGCGCACGGCTTGGTTGCGGACGTAGCCCAGGCTGATATCGCCGCGGGCCTGCACCAATCCCTTGCCCTGTCCCGTGAAGCCGCCCTTTACCATCACTTTGCCCTGCGCCTTGACGGTGCAATCCTCCACCAGCCCATTGATCTCCACATCGCCGCCGGCGTCCACGGAGAAGCCCGCTTTTATGTCGCCGCGCACCATTACCGATTTCGAAAACGCGATGTTCCCCGAAGCGTAGTCCACATCGCCGTCGACCAGGTAGAAATCCTGCACTTCGATCAGCCCATCGTGCAGGCGTACGTGGCCCAGGGTGGAGGCGACGATCAGGTTCGGGTCATGGGAAGAGCGGTTGGTGTTGGTGCCCAGTCGCGGATCCAGGACCTTACCCGGTTCGGCGGCCACCAGGCGACCGAAGATGTCGATGCCGGGATGGCCGGCGGTAGGCGGGTGCACTACCGCTAGCGGCTGGCCGGGGGTGACATTATGGATCAGGGAGGCGCGCATATCGACGGCGCCGCCTTCCGCGGTCGCCGGCGTGAAACCTTGCCCGAAATCGATCAGGTATTCCAGATAGCCGTCCTTGCCTGGGACGGGGTATTGCCCATGGGCGGCGAGAGGTTCGGCATTGAGGCCGGTGGCCACCCGGGCGAATCCGGCTTCTATCGAGGCGGTATCCGGCGCCGACTTGACGCCCTTCTCCTTGAGATAGACTTCGATCTCGGCCATGGAAGGTACCAGGTACCCGCCGGTTTCCTTCTTGATCGGGGATAAAAGCAGGCGGACTTCCAGCCCGCCTTTCTCGACGCGTAACTCCAAATGCGGGACCTCCGGGGACCCGCATCATTATAGGGTCTCGGCGCTTCCGGGGTCAACGCGGCGGCCGCGCCAACACGATAAAAAATGAGGAAAATAACGCGGAATGGGCATTATTCCGCGCGGTCCAGCACCGATTGCGGCGAATCAGCGTCCGGACTTGATCTGCTTCCAGATATCCAGGGTGGTTACATCCTTGCCCATGGGCGTCTCCTGCGGTCCTGCTTTGGTGTATAGGATGCTGGTGCGGGTCTTGGTAAAACGGAGCAGCGGTCCGCCCGAGGGCGCTTTTTGTCCCTTCACGATTTCACAGGCCAGCGATGAATCGATAACCGCCTCGACGGGTTGGTCATTGTTGAGCTTCTCCAGGATCTTCTGCACCGCGACTTCGCTTTTGTTGGTACGTCGTCCCACTTCCTTGGCTTTGTCCGGGGACTGTAGACGGATGAACCGGAAGTCCTGCAGGTTTACGCCGGCGTCGGAACCTTCGCCCTTGAGTATGAGCAGAAGGGAATTATCGGGCAAGGTCGCCTTCGCCAGGATATAGGTCTCGCCCAGATCGAGAGGCAGGGCCACCGGATGCGCCTTGACGAATTCCAGACTGTCCCCGGCGTTGCGCCATTGGGTGAGGAAAACATTGTTGGCATCCCCGGAAGAAAGCTCGTTGAGAACTACCCAGCGGAAGCGCGCGTTGGGAAAGTCCGCCGAGTAGCGGGGCCAGGAAAAGGGTTTGCCCTCCAGGAAACCGAGGACAACCTTGCCGCCCGCAGCCAATTCCGGAGCGGTGGGATCGGGGATATCCGCTCCCGCCAGGCCATGCACGATAAACCCCTGAGCCGCTCCCGGGCAGGCTTCCCCGTCCCATTTGCAGTCTAGGGAACCGGCGAATTTCGGGAAGTCCGGCTTGGCGATGCGGAAGCCCAAGGCCGGGAAAACGGCTAGAGCCAAGGTGGCCAGGGTGGGATGGAAATAACGCATAGTGCCTCCGGAAAGACCCTCCCGATGCCCCGTAACCCCCGTAAATCGGGCGTAGGCGGCAATTTGGGAAAGTCAGGGTCGGGGAAAAGTTAACTAAGAATGCAGGGAGGATCCCATGTCCCGAGGCCAAATCCCAAAGCACAAAAAAGCTCTGGTAGGTATATTTGGAGCGGGGTTGGGGGAGATTCCGTCCGGGTATGCTCGATGGGACGGGTCTATTATCATTTCGAAAATCAAATGAGAGGTCTTACATGTTGAAGAATGGTAATTGGGCCATGGTGGCTGCCTTGTCGATCTTGGGGGGGATTGACGGGAGCTGGGCTCAGCAGAAGTGGAGCTATGCGGGATGTCCCGATGTCTCTTCGGCGGATTTCACCAAGGTGACCTTGGTCAGCAAGAACAACGATAACTCGCTCAACGAGCCCACGCGCATGGATTTGGCCAGCGACGGGCGCATCTTCTATGGCGAGCGCAACGGCGCCATCAAGATCTTCAAACCCTCAACCCCCGGGGCGACCACAGGCAGCATCGTCACCGCCGGCACTTTCGACGTCTATTCCGGCACCAACAAAGACGGCAGCCAGGCCGAATCGGGCATCAATGGATTCGTCCTTGATCCCGCCTTCGATACCAACCACTTCATCTACATCGATTATGCCCCCAAGAGCGATTCCATCTGGAAAATCTCGCGCTTCGTCGTAACCGGGGATCAAATCGACAAGGCCACGGAGAAGGAGCTGTTCCGGGTCAAGACCCAACGCTACCATTGCTGCCACACGGGCGGCGGCATGGAGTTCGATCTCGCGGGCGATCTGTGGATGTCGATGGGTAACAACACTGCCAATCCCACCGATAACAACAGCGCGACCTCGTTCATCGACGAGAACAGCACCGAAGGCATCGGCGATGATCAGGGCCACGCGGCCAACACCAACGACTTGCGCGGCAAGATCCTGCGCATCCATCCCACCGCCGACGGCAAATACACCATCCCCAAGGGAAACCTGTTCGCCGAGGGCCTGGCCAAGACCCGTCCCGAGATCTACACCATGGGCCATCGCAATGCCTACACCATCTCCATCGATCCGTACCGCCATTGGCTGTCTTGGGGCGATGTGGGACCGGATCAGGGAGGCGAGACCGAAGAGCATAACCTGGTTACCAAGCCCGGGTTCATGGGCTGGCCCTACTTCGTGGGCGGGCTGAACAGCCCCACCACAAGCACCAACGGCAGCCCTACCTACAAGTACCGCGGCAACAAGGATCCGAACGCGCCTTCCAACACCTCCAAGTGGAATACCGGCATCACGACCCTGCCGCCTGCGAATCCCGCCATCCTCCCTTACAAGGAGAGCGCGGCCATGGTCGGCCCCATCTTCCATTACGACGGTGCGAATACCTCGAAGATCAAGATGCCCCCTCACTTCGACGGCAAGTGGTTCATCTCCGATTGGAACGTGGGCGGCGGCTACTTGAAGGTGATCACCTTGAACGACGACGGTTCCGCCGTGACCGACAACCGCGCGCTGCTGGCGCAAGGAACCTTGGTCGGCCCCATTACCATGAAGATCGGCCCGGACGGCGCCCTTTACGTGCTGGAATACGGCGGTTCGTACTTCGCGACCACCAACGACACGAAGATCTCGCGTTTCGAATACAAGGGCGGCTGCCTTCCGACCACGCCCGTGTTGCCGGTCGCGGTGGCCCCCGTGGGCGAACGTAAGCTGGCGGGTCTGGTCGCCGGTCTCAATCTCGGGCTCGCCCGCGAAATCGACGTGCCCGCCGGGGTGAAGTCCTTCCGCGTGCTCGATCTGCGCGGCAAGGAAGTCTGGCATCGCGCCGTAGACGGCGCCTCCCGCGTGGCTTTGCCCGCCGAAGTCAGCGTCGGCCTGTATCGCGTCCGGTTCGCATACTGATTACGTCCCGGCCCGGCCCGACAGGGTCGAGTCCGGGAAATCCGAAACCAGCGAAGCCGTCCCTACCGGGGCGGCTTTTTCGTTTACGGGAGTTTCCGGTAGGCCGCGGCCATGGGATTATGCGGGCACAGCGGCGCCACCGCGAACGTCAACGTGTCGTTGCGTAGGGAGATGGCGGATTTCTCCGGCTTGTCTTCGGCCCCGGTCCGGATGCGCAACAGGGTATCCTTCTCGATACGGTAACTTGCAGGTTCATCCGGGAGCGAGGTGAAGGACATCTTCCCGTCAGTTGAGAAGGTGAGGGTGTCGGGAGGGCAGGGGTTGCCTTCGCGGGTGGAGTCGAAAAAGCAGCAATGCCTGTCTTTGGTCTCCGTCTCGGGCAAGCTCGCGAGATCGACCCAGCGGCCTACGAAATCGGAAGTGGTGAGGGCGTGGCTGGTGGGGGAATGGTCGCAGGAGAGGAGCCCGAGGAGGGAAATCACGGCGGGGAGAAGGGATCGGTGTTTGGAGCCGACGGCGAGCATAGAAGGAAATTATAATTGATACCGGAGTAACTTATGTCTCGATTGAATATATACCTGGATGAAATTACCAAGCAACGAATCATACAGGCAGCGGAATCTGAGGAAAGCACTGTGTCGAAGTGGGCCGGCTCAAAACTTAAAGCCGCGCTCGATATTGGATGGCCTATAGGCTACTGGAATGTATTCGGTAGTTTATTGGTATCGGATCTCAGCTCAGCGCCGATGCCTGACTTTGGATATGATGCCGCGAGAGAGCGTCTTTGATTTTCCGAATACCGGTTTTCTTGGCGATCGGGGCATCGTATGCCCTGCCTGCGCAATCACCCCAAGTTTTCCTCGCCGAACTATTCTCCCATTACGATCCTCCAGGGCAGATAAGGGAATACAGCCCCTTTAACCGGAAGGATACCCTGTTCGCGCCCGAGCTCCTGGATCTGATGCTACGGGAAGAGAAGGCTGCGCAGGGTGAAGTAGGGTACTTCGACGGGGATCCGATCTGCGATTGCCAGGATGACTCGCTGTCCAACATCGTGATCAAGGCTGTGCCAAAAGGGCGTGACCGGAGTTCGGCAAAGGTCTTTTTCGCCAACTACGGCCACCAGGATACGCTGGGATATGACCTGCTTTACCTGGGCGGACGCTGGAAGATTGCCGAAATCAAGTCTTCACGGGAACCGAGCTTGCGCAAGGGCCTACGGGAATGGCTAAAGCAATACGGCCCCCGGGCCGCATCCAAACAACGATAACCGTCCCCGTCCTTTCCAGGCCGGGGCGGCGGGCGACTTAAGCTCCGGCCAGCGCCTTCCGCTCTTCGATCTTGCGGCGCACTTCCTTGGATTTCTCCTCGGACAGGTCGTAATTCCACATCACCGCGATGGCCAGCAGGGTTCCCACGATGGGCAACACCGTGTACGCGATACGGATGCCGGTGATGGCTCCCGCCACCTGGGTGGAAGCGTTGGCGTCGAAGTGCACGGCCTTCATCACCAGACCGCTGAACAGGCCCGCGAAGGCGAGGCCGAACTTGACCATCCACCAATAGATGGCGCCGAAGATGCCCTCGCGGCGGGCGCCGGTGTTGAGCTCGTCCAGATCGCAGACATCCGCGGTCATGGACATCATCAAGGTGAACAGGCCGCCGATGCCGAAGGCGAAGAAGGGCAGAGGGATGAACATGAGGGCGGGCTTGCCGGGTACGAAGCAGAACCAGAAAAGCGAGTAGCCGATGATGGAAATCGCCTGGGAGATGATGAAGGCGGCTTTCTTGCCCACGCGTTGGGACATGAAGGTGACCGCCGGCAGCACCAGAAAGCAGGTGCACAACGCGCCGATGGAACCGTTCCAGGCCGGCCAGGTGCCTGCGTTGCCCGGGTTGCCGCCGAACATATGGTGCACGATGATGAAGAATGAGAAGGCCGCGATGCAGTTGAAGGTGTTGAACACCAGGAAGGTGGCCATGCACAGCTTACGGAAGGGCTTGTTGGCGAAGGATTCCTTGAAGCCGGAGAACAGGTTCTTCAGGTTCGAGCCCACGTTGCCGGGGCTCAGGCTCTTCAGGTTCTTGTCATCCAGGCTGGAGGGGCTGTCCACGAAGAAGCCGGGGACGATGGCCATGAGGGTGCAGCCCAGGCCCACCCAGATGGCCAGGTTGCGGGCGGCGGCGTCCGGGGAGGGGTAGAGCTTGGGATCGTAGATGAGCACCCAGAACCAGGGGCAGATGACCCAGGCCCATTGGCCGATCCACTGGGACACGGCCATCAGGCGCGTGCGCTCGTGGAAGTCCTGGCTCATCTCGTAGCCCATGGCCACGTAGGGCGCGGCGAACACGGTGAGAGCGGTGTAGAAAACCAGCGAGAGCACGGTGAAGTAGATGAAGTTGTGCATCACGCCGTTGGCGGGGTTGAGTTGCCACATGGCGATATAGCTGAGACCCGCCAGCACCGCGCCGACCACGATGTAGGGCTTACGGCGGCCATAGCGCGAGCGCGTGTTGTCGGTGATGAAACCCATGAGCGGATCGATCACGGCATCCCATACGCGCGGCAGGAAGAAGACGATGCCCCAGAGGAGAGGCGGCATGCCCAGGCCCTGCACCAATACCACCATGAATACGCCCAGGGCGGCCGGGAACATGGAATTGCCCAATTGGCCGATGCCGTAAGCGATCTTCTGGCCCATGGGCAGCACCTGCCTGGGAGTCGCGGGAGGGGCGGCGGACTTCGGGGTCACGGTCGTTTCGGTTGTCATATCAGGGTATTCCTGGGGATGGAGGCGTCGATGCGGGAAATCTTCCCGGTACGTTCATATAGTTCGCGGCAGGTCTCGCGGCCCAATTCCAGCGCGGGGGAAAGCGTCGTGGTGCCATCGCGATAGGTGATCTTGAGTTGAGGATGATCGACCAGCGCATAGACCACGGGAACCTGGCAGAGGGTGAAACCCAGGCTTTCCGGAGTCAGGTGCAGGGTCTGGAAATTCCCGTGGACGTCGGCGAATTCGAAATCGGCGGCCGCGTCCAGGAATTCGCTCTTGCGCAGCAGCACCGGTTGGATGGCGATGGCGCCTTCGGACATGCGGATGCCCAGTTCGCCCATGCGGGTGATGACTTCTTCCTTCACCTGCCCGGTCATGCCCGGCTGCTTGGCGCCCGCGCCCGCAGGCGTATGCGAATAGGGATCGGCCGGAAAGGCGCCGTAAACGTCCGGAGACTTATTGAAGCTGATGCCGGAGCGCACATCGTAGTAGATCTCGCGCAGGCGGGAGGCTTCGACGGTCTTGCCTTGGTCAAGGGCCGCGAAGAAATTCTCCTGCACGGCCAGCAGCAGTTTGCTGACCATGTGCCAGTAAATCGATCCCAAGCCTTCGTATCCGAAGAAGGTGCCCGAGCGTCCGGTAAAGGATTGGTGGTCGAAAACCTTTTCGAACAATGCGGAGACCGTGGCGCCGTCGCGCGCCACCAGTTCGGCATAGCCTGCGGCTTTGAGCTTGTCCAAGGCGGCTTGCAGATCGCCGGCGTTCTTGAGTCCGCCGCTGAAATGCAGGTTGCCCTTCACGTCGGCTTCGACCAGGGAAACGTCCCCTTCGGCGATGAGCTTCATGAACAAGGGAATGGGCTTGGATGCCTCCACGGGGATGAGGCTTTTGCCCACGAAGCGCGGCAGATCCTTGTCCGGGTAGAGGATATAGGAATGCTGATCGGCCCGGTACATTCGGCTGGAGCGCAGGGCCTGCAGCACGGCTATGGCCTCGCTGGTCTCCAAGGCGCCCGAAGAAAGCACGGCCACCTGGCCTTCCAGCATTTCGTACAGGGTGCGGACTTCCATATCCTGGGGGTTGAATACGTTGTAGGAATGGTACAGGCCGTCGGGTCGTTTGTTGGCCTTCACCGCCTTATCGGCGTAGGCGAGAACCAGATCCAGGAAGCGTAGGAGTTCCGCGCGGACCACTTGGGTTTTGCCGCCGGAAAGCGAATCGCGATACAACCCAAGTCGGTAGGTTTCGGCGGCCTTGCCCATGGGCTCGACCAGTTCACGCGCATGCGGGCCTTGCTTGCCGGCCAGGTATTCCTTGCCGAACCGCTCCAGGGCAGTCGTAGTGGCGGAAAGCCAGGTGGCGACTTCGGAAGAAAGCGGGAAGGCGGCGACGGAGGAGGTCTCCAACAGGGCCTTGCAGAAGGCGGCATACCGGCGGGCATGGTATAGGGTGACCATGGACAGACCATAGCCTGCCAGGGCATTGTTGGCGTCGTTCCATTCGGGCCGCTGGGTGTTGAGCCAGATGCCCGCTCCGGGGACGAAGTTGGAAACCTTCGCCAAGAGGGGCACCAGGATCTTCTCCGCGAGATTGACGCCATGGATTTCGCCGCGGGCGTTCTCCACGTATTGCCCGTCGACTCCGAGTTTGGCGGTGCGCTCGCTGATCCGATTCTCGCGTACCTTGTTGTACTCGATGGTATGCTTGGGATCCTTCACCAGATCGGCATACGGCAGGATGTCGTATGGCACATCGGCGTAGACGAATGCATCCTTGGACAGCAAGCCCTGCAGGCGGCCGGGATGGAATTTCACCGACCACTCCATCAAGCGGAGCAGGTAGATGAGCTGATGATCGCCCCAATAGCCGATATGGGCCCAAGGCTCGTTGGCATGGGGCTTTTCCCAATCGAAACCAGACTTGCCTATGCGATAGGCGTTGTAACCGTCCGCGGTGGTGGAGTTGAGGAAGCGGCAGATGAAGCCCTCCGCGAAGCCGGGGAAGGCGAGGCCGAGGGCCTCCCAGTTCTGGAAGATGTCCCGCCAGTTGCCTTGGTAGGCGAGGATGCGCTTACCCTGGGGACCCTTGAGATCGATGGAGAAGATGTTCCAGGGACGGCTGGGATCGCCGTGCCGGCGCGAGAAGGAAAGCGGCAGGTATTCGCGCACGATGCGCTCCAGATGCCGATCGCCCGTGGCCGCGACGCGCGCTTCCAGGGCGGCCAGATCCAAAGTGGCGGGAAGCGAATCCAGCATGGCGGCATGGGCCGCATACACGGCGGAATTGGCGCTCTTGATCACCGCGGTCACATCGCGGCTATCGATGGAGTAGCCTTCCTGGAAAATGCCGCCGCGCATGACGTTGAACATGCAATTGGCGAAATGGTGGTTGGCCCCCAGGGTATCGCGCGTCTTCTGCAGGCCATCGGCGGCGCCCACGATCTTCTTCAGCCGCGCGGTCCCGCGCTTCACGTCCTCGTCCAATT
>JAHFCH010000186.1 GCA_023249635.1 Fibrobacterota bacterium | reverse complement strand
GATCTGCTTTTCCACCGTCACATCGAGGGCGGTGGTGGGCTCGTCGGCGATGAGCAGCTTGGGATTGCAGGAAAGCGCCATGGCGATCATGACGCGCTGGCGCATGCCGCCGGAAAGCTCGTGGGGAAAGGCCGAGTAGCGCTTCTCCGGTTCGCGGATGCCCACCTTGTCCAGCAAGGCGATGACCTTTTCCTTGACGTCGGAGCGGGTGGCCTCACCGTGATGCAGCATGCCTTCGGCGATTTGCGCCCCGATGCGCATGGTGGGATTGAGCGAGCTCATGGGGTTCTGGAATACGAAGCCGATGTCCTTGCCGCGGATGTTCCCCAGGCGATCCTCGTCCATCATCAGCAGATCTTCGCCGAAGAACTTGGCATGGCCGCCGGTCTTGCGCTTCTCGCGTTTGATCAGGTCGGTAATGCTGAGCATGGAGACGGACTTGCCGGAACCCGATTCGCCAACGATGGCCAGGGTTTCCCCAGGCTCCAGGCGCAGATCCAAACCGTCCACCGCCTGCAATGTGCCGGTCTCCACGTTGAAGGCTACCCGCAGGTCCTTGACTTCCAAGACCGCCGCGCCGGCGGAGGCCTGGCCGCGCGCGCCGGTTACCTCATTCCTTGCCATAAATCTCCCGGAGGCCGTCGCCGACGAAGGTGAAGGCCAGCAGGGTGAGCCCGAAAGTCACCGAAGGCCATACCACCAAGTGGGGGAAACCGTACATCTGCATCATGCCCGCGCTGATGAGGTTGCCCCAACTGGGCATGGGCGGGCGCAGGCCCATGCCGATGAGGCTCATGGCCGATTCGGCCAACATGCCCGCGGGCACGCCGAAGGAGACGGCCACGATGATGGGGCCCACGATGTTGGGCAGGATGTACTTGCGGATGATATGCCCATTGGGCGCGCCCAGGCAGCGGGCCGCCTCCACGTAGTCGTTGTTCTTGGCCGAGAGGATTTGCCCGCGCACTAGGCGCGCATAGCCGGCCCAACTGGTGATGCCGATGGCCACGAACATGGTACCCAGGCCGCGGCCCATTACCGCCACCAGGATGACCAGCAGCAGGAACTGGGGGAAGGCGAACATGATGTCCACCACGCGCATGGTGGCGATGTCGAGGATGCCGCCGTAGAATCCGGACAGCGCGCCTACGAAGGCTCCCACCGCCAGGCCGATGATGACGGCCCCGAAAGAGACCACGATGGCATTGCGGGCGCTGTACATGATGCGCGAAAGCATGTCGCGGCCCAGCTCGTCGGTGCCGAACCAATGGGCGGCGCTGGCGCCTTCCAGGGCATGGGCCGGTTGCGTGGTTTCGTAATGGTAAGGCGCGACCCAGGGGGCCAGGAAGGCCAGGGCGAAGACGGCCAGGATGAAAAACAGGCCGACCACCGCCAGCTTGTTGCGGCGGAAGCGGCGCCAATCGCGTTTGAGCCCGGCGAGGCCGCCGTATTGCGAAGCCGCGTCGGCCAAGGGGTCGACGGTATCGTCCTGGATCCGCGGAGCGGTGGGGGAGGCGACGGTCATCTTCACTCCAGCTTGATGCGGGGATCGAGAACGGCGTAAAGCACGTCCACGATCAGGTTGACGAGCATAATGGCCGCCGCGAAAATCAGGGTCGAGGTGACCAGCATCGGATAATCGCGTTGCTGCGCGGCGGAAACGAACATGGAGCCGAGGCCCGGGATGCGGAACACCTGTTCCACCAGTACCGAGCCCAGCAGCATGAAGCTGAATTGCGGGCCCATTACGGTGACCAGGGGGATGAGGGAATTGCGCAGGGCATGGGCTACGATTACGCGGCCTTCGGAGATACCCTTGGCGTAGGCGGTGCGGATATAATCCTGCTCCATGGTCTCCAGGATGCTGGAACGGATGAAACGGGCCACGGTGGCGATGGGGGCCGCGCCGATGGCGAGGGCGGGTAGGATGTAGTGGCGGCATTGTCCCCAACCCGAGGTCGGGAGCCAGCCCAGCATCACCGAGAAGAGCACGATGAAGGCCACCGCGATCACGAATGAGGGGATCACCTGGCCGATCATGGAGATGCCCATCAGTCCATAGTCCCATACCGTATTCTTACGTAACGCCGCGATTACCCCCAGAGGCACGCCGATCAACAGCGCCAGGCATAGGCCGATGAGGACTATCTGCAAGGTGGTGCCGAATTTCTCCTTGATGAGCGCCTCGATGGGCACGTTGGGATTGGTGAAGGACGGGCCGAACTTGAAGGTGGCCGCGTTCTTCAGGTAGATGCCGATTTGCACGTAGATGGGCTTATCCAGCGCGTACCGCTTTTGGAACTCGACTTCATACTGCTTCTGCGCTTCGCGGCCCTTGCTGTCCAGGCTGGCCATGGCTTCGCGCACCTGCTGCATTTCCAGGAAGTTGCCCGGCGCGGCGTGCATCAGGTAGAAGGTGATGGCCACGACCGCCACCAGGGAGGCGAAGATGGCGGAAAGGCGTTTGGAGAAGAACGAAAGGGCGTGCATGTCAGGGGGTTCCCTGGGGAAAATCGGTTCGGGCAAGCGAGGTGGGGGCGGGGAGGGATGTGTGGATTTGAAGCATATCGTCGGGCGTCGGGCGTCGGGCGTCGGGCGTAAATGCAAATACAAAGCGCCGAATTTTCTCGCATTTACGCCCGACGCCCGACACCAAGGCGCGGAGATCGTCAATGGCGCGGAGCGCCTTGAGACCGGCGAACGCGCCGTACGCCCGACGAACGAAGGACGGACCGCCTACGGTCGCGGCGGAATAGGCCTTCTCATCCACGTTCAGGTATTGCAGATCGAAGAGGACATTCCACATGCCGAACTTGTTGATGGATTCGCCTTTGAGCCAGGGGCGCTTGACGTAGACGAGCTTCTCGGACATGAAGGGGATGATCCAGTTCTGATCCAGGGAGAGCTGGAGCATATGCCGGAGCAGAGGGGTGGTGGCGGAATCCTCCATGGAGGCGACCTCCAGATGGGCGAAGGTCACCTTGCCGTCATGGTTGCGCAGATTGCCGAAATAGGTCTGGTATTCGAACTGGGCGTCCAGCAGTACGTCCTTGGCGCTGGCCCACTTGGTGATCTTCTCCTCGGCCGTGGTCTTGGGGCCGATGGAAGCGAACAAGCGATCGTATTGCGGGGCGGCGTTCTTCTCCAGGGTCTTGTTGCGGAACAGCGAGTCGGTTTCCATGGCCTTGATGCGCGCGTATTGGACCTCGCAGGAATCGCGCAGCGGCTTGAGCTCGGCCCAGTCCTTGGGATCCGCGCCCTTGTCCGATTTCTTGAGGGCGGTGCGTTCCAGCGTGATGCGTTTGCGCAGCTCCTTGACCGGGTAGTCGTAGTTCATCCAATCCCAGCTATGGTCGGCGGCGCGCAGCATCATCACCGGCTCCTTCCACAATACTTTGCCGGGGAACAGGGTCAGACCGGGACGGGTATAGCGGGCATCGTCGACATAGCCGCCACCCCAGACGTAGGAGCTGAGGATTCCCTCCTCCATGTTCTCTATGACCACGTTGAGGCCGATGGCCTTGAGATGGGATTGCAGGGCTTCGGCGACCGAAGACAGTCCCTTGACGTCCGTGGACGGCGGGCTGAACAGGTAAATCGGCTCGCCCTTGTAGGATGATTTCGCCAGGCAACGCTTGGCTTCTTCGCGATCGAAGGCCACTCCGGAAAGTCCGGCGAACAGCGAATCCTGATCAGGCCCGAATACGTTGGTCGGGTTCACGCGTCCGCCCATGACGTTCTTGGCCAGGTCGGCCTTATCGATGGCCAGAGCGATGGCCTTGCGCAGATTGTCGTCGTTCATCAGCTTGTTCACGGTGCGGGCCACCTGGATGCCGGTATAGCCGAGCTCCGGGGTCATCACCACCTGATCCTTCAGGTGTTTCGCCTTGGAGGCATAGGCATAGTCTCCCAGGGTCATCACGTGCGCTACGTCCAACTCACCCGCCTCGTACTGCTGGATCTGCACGCTTTGCGAAGACATGCTCATCGATTTCAGGATGATGCGATCCACGTTGCCGCGCTCCCCCACGTAATGCGGGTTCTTCACCAGTTCGATCTCGCCGTCGCGCACGAACTTCACGGGAATATACGGGCCATTTCCGACGAAGCTGCCGGGCATCCACCAGAAGTCGGCTTCGCCGCGGGCCTTGGCGGCTTCGACGCTGGCCTTATGCATGGGCAGGGCGGAGGAGAGTGCCAGGAAGGAGGGCAAGGAACGGGGCTTGATCAACTTGACCTGTACGGTATAGTCGTCCAGGGCCTTGAAGCCCACCGAATCCAAGGGTATGCTGCCCGATTTGTAATCGAGGGCATGATTGACTGATACGAATACCGACGCCCAATCCGGGGAGGGAAAGCCGGGGCTGCAGAAGCGTGCCCAACCGTAGATGAAATCATGCGCCGTCACCGGCGAGCCGTCGGACCACTGCTTATCCTTGCGCAGCTTGATGGTCCAGGTGAGCTTGTCGGCCGATACCGCATAGCTTTCCGCCACCTTGGGCACCACGTTCAGATCGCGATCGTACCCGAACAGGCCTTCCAGCAAAGTGCCTTGGGTAATGACCGCCTGGGGCGCCCATACGTAGGGCTCGAGGCTTTGGGTGGGGAAGGAGGGGATGCGGACCACGATTTCGGGCTTACCACCGGGGCCCATGGCCGCGGGGGCATCGCCGCACAGCGCGCAGGTGTAGAGCCCGTATCCGCCCGCCGCCACCAGGGCGAAGGGCAAAACCAACCACTTACTCAATCGCACCGTATCTCCCGTCGTTGCGAATATGCCTCGCGCCTATCGGCGGCCAGGAAACTGCCCCGATCCCGCATCGCGAGACTGTCGTTGTGTCCGGCTACAATTCGCCCAGGCTGCGGCCGTAGATGCGAATGTCGTCGAGCCAGAATTCCGTGCCTTTGGATCCCTTGAACCGGATATAGGTCACCATGCCGCCCATTTCGGTCCAACTTGCCGGCGCAGCCGTATAGCGCGGGAGCCCGCCTTCTTCGAGTTCTTTACCCCAAGTCTCGGGGTTCTCCGGGAACCAGCCGATATGGATTCTCATACTGTCCGGCCTTACCGTCAGGTTTTCCCATGCGCCCAAGATGAACGTCTGGGAGGCTACCACCTGCAGGGCCACGCCGGTGCCGGGATTCTGCTGCACGAGTTCCACCGTGAGTTCGCCATTGCCTCCGGCCGCCACGGTCAAAGAGTCCATGCCCAGCAGCTTGTAATGCTGGTTTTGCTTGCCGATATTCATCTGCACGCCGGCGAAGGGGGCATCCTGACCCGCCTTGGAATCGCGATAGACCGGGCTGGTCAGCGCATTATGCGTGGTGTAGCTGGCGTGCAAGGCCCGGCGATGCTCGGTTCCGCCTTCGGCTGAAGTCAGCGCGGTTTGCCAAGCGCCATAAGAAGCATCACTCGGCGAGATGGAGGTAGTGCCTCCGAACTCGCGGTCATTGATGACGGTCCACAGCCCGCCCGAGAGCGTGTTCGTCAGCATGTTGTTGAGGATCAGGTCGTCTTCGAAATCTTCCACCGGCAGGAACACCTTGGGCTGGGGCACCAGGGTATCCGGCTTGCCTTCTTGCCATTGATCCAGCTTGACATTGCTGCCCAGCACGTATTCCAAGGACTCGTCGGGAAGCTTACGTTCGATCACGACCGTGTAGGCTTCCTGCGGTACGCTGCGGAACTCGAAATGGCCCGCGGTCACCGTCGCGGAGAAGGAGGAACCGGAGAGGAAGATGCGCTGGGCGGCGGGGTCGCTGATGTTCCCCATGTAGCCGACCTTCTTGGCCATATTGATGCGGTTGTTCCACTTATCCTTGAGCACGGTACGGGATACCTTGGGGATGAAGCAGGCGAAACCTTCCACGTCGGCGAACAGGTTGGCGGAATGCGTGGAATCGAATTTCTTGAAATTGAAGGTGCCGGAATCATTGGTCTCGGCGCTGTCGAAGTAAAGGGAGCGGCCGTTCTTCACGTTGGCCAGCCAGCTTTCCTCATCCAGCAGGAACACTTTGATGTTGGTGGCGGGCGCGCCGCTCGGCAGCACCATGCGGGCCGTGAGGCCGTTGGTGGTTTCGATGGTCCCGCCCGGTTTCCGCGAACTGAATAGCAGATCGCCGCAGCCCGAGAGGGCGGTCAAGGCGGCGGTTACCAGGGCGGCGCAGAAGGCGCCGGCCAGGATGCGGGGTACGCGGGCGGAGGCATTCATTTCGTATGCCTGCGCTTTACGGTAAGGGGGAACATCTGGATATTCAATTGATATACGCGATCGGTTTCGGCATACCCGTTAACGAGTTTCTTCAGCGACTCGCGGAACTCGCCGGTCAGCTCCCGGATTTCCGGGATGGCCGCCTCGGGGATGTTCACGGTCAACGTGGAGATGTCGCGCTCTTCCTTGCGGAAGCGCTCGAGGGATTCTTCGGCCAGCTTGATCATCTCGCGCTGGTACTGCATGATGGCGACCGAGCGCCATTCCTTGCCGGTGGTGAGGTTGAGGCCCACCGCGTGGTAGGAGCCGTCTTCCTTCTGTTCGATAAGCTTGAGATCGAGAAGCAGCTTGAGCGCGGCCTTGGCTTCCTTGACGCCGATGGGCGGGGCCAGCATGGCGCCCAGGTCCTTGGGGTCGCCCGTGAAGGGCGCGCCGTCGAGCAGGGCCCATACCGCGGAGTAGTACCACTTCTGGAAGAACTCGTATTGGTTCTCCGTGATCTTGTCCGACTTGGCCTTGTTGACCGAAAGCATCTTCTCGAAGTAGAGCTTGCTCTCCTTCTCGGACTTCGCCTTGTTGAAATGCACCAAGGCTTCGAAGTAGACGGCTTCCTTGTCGTTGAAGTTGCATATCTTGTGGAATTTCTCGATGCGGTCTTCGGCTACATGGAGATGACCCTGCAGCACCTTGATCAGGAAGCTGCTGTCCATCCCTACCTTGTTACCGATATAACGATAGGAGAAGAACGTGTTGGTCTTTTTCTGCTGGACATAGAAGTCGCGCAGGAATTGACGGTAGTCTAGGTAGTCGAAAACGCTTATCACAGGGTACCTGGATACAACTTATCCCGGGCGCAGGGCTTTGTCCAGCCTGCCGACCCCGAAAGTGATGAATTCTAGTTCACCACGGAGGGCGAAAAAATCCCCGGATTGCCTCGAATTCCGCAAGTTTTGGGTTTTTTGGAAGTGGAAGGGGGGGTTCATTTTTCACCACCGGTACCCTCAGCGGCGGCCCGGTTACGGAATGCAGGAGGGGACCGCATCCGTAACCAGGCTCGCAGCCTTGGATTACGTGTCAGGAGCCGCGCAGGCTCCGGAGCAGGCCGAAGGTGATGCGCTTGCGGGTGGTGCCCTTAGGCGCCCCGGTGCGTTCGTCCGCATCGGTGGTCAAAGTGGATTGCAGGATATAGGCCCCGGTCCCTGCCTTGCGGCCGTCCGTCGCGTGTCCGGTCCAGACCACCCGGGCGGTGTACTTGGAACTGGCGCGGTGCATCTGGGCCAGGTCGGCGGCGTTCAGGTAGCCGTGGCCCTTGGCCAGGAACTCGCCCACGTTGTTGAAGATGGTGAAATCGTAGCTCACGGGGCCGGGAGTCACGATATGGAACACGGGTCCCACATAGCGGCCGGCGTCCCCGGTGAAGCAACTGCCCGTGCACTTGCCGTCGGCGGCATTGCCGGTCAAGGCCACGCCGCTTTCGTTCATGGGGATGAAGACCACGTTGCCCTGGGCTTCCGGGCCGTCCGAGGCCTTGTCCTTGGTGCCGTTGGGGAAGGTCACGAAGATGTCGGCGGGCTTGGAGCTGGGGCGATCTCCCTCGATGACCTTGAAGGTCTTATGCGCGGGGACGTTTCCGGAACCATCCTTGATTTCACCGCCGGTTACCAGGGCCACCGAATCACCCAGGATGGGGAGCACCAGGGAGTTGCTGTCGACGTAGACAACGTAGGTGCGATCCCCGGTCTTTTGCATGTGGCTGATGCGGACCTTATCCGAAGTTACTTCGGCGCCGATATGCTTCCACACCAACACGGTCTGACTGGTCAGGGGCATCTCCGCCGCTTCCGAAAGGGTAATGGTGATCCGCTTCTCGGGATTGGCGCTGTCCGGCTCCTGCACATGGGCGGTGAACACCACCGGAGGTACGGAATCGTCGATGGCGAAATTATTGTCGACCAGGGGAATGTTGTCCTGCGGGAACAGGTGGCCGGACACGTCGCGGTTCGTCACCGAGGTGGCGCCGAACAGGAAAGGATCCTTGAGGGTGACGATGAGCTTGGACGCGGAACCCGCGGCGAAGGCGATCTCGCCTTTGCCCGGAGTCTTATCCTGGGTGCGGCCGGTTTCGTCGCTCAACTTCAGCCCAATCTTATCTGGCATGTTGGGGATGTCCTTCTCGAACTGCACGATGACGGTTTCGATGCGGCCGTCGCCGTCCAGATCCTGATAATAGGCCTTGCTCACGGCCACGGGAGGCGTGAAGGTGAAGGTAACCGTCAAGGTATCGCTGGGGTAGGATCCGGTTTTCGTGGCCCAAGCCTTGAGTACTGTGGTCTTCGCGATGGAAACCGCGGTTCCCGCCACGGCAGCGCCTCCGTCCAGGCTGTATTGGATGGATGCGTCCGCCGTCGCGTCGCTCAAGGTGACGGCAAGGGGGCCGGACATGAAGTTAAACGCGGTCTGGCCGGCACCGGGAGGCGTGGCGACGGGAGTGGCCACTTTAGGGGCCGCGGTTTCCTTGAATTCGAAAGTCGCGATGGAGCTGGGAAGTTGCATGGCCTTGGTAGCGCGCGCCTTGATCGTCATGGTAGTGCCGACCGTGATCGGGGCAAGGTACTTCTTGGTGGCGCCGCCTTCCACCGTATCCGGATCCGAGCCGTTGGTGGTGTACAGGATGATGGCGCCCGCTTCATCGGTGCTCAAAGTCACGGTGAAATCGGGATCCAAGGTCGAGAAGTTTTTCCCCGGCGGATTGGCCGTGGGGGTTTTGGTGACGGGCAGGATGGACTTGGTGAAGGTCCAGGTGACCACTTCACTGGGGGAGAATCCCGCTTTGCTCGCGAAGGCCTTCAAGGTGGCGTCCGCCGAGAACACGATGGGTTTGGCCGGATCCCATTTCGTCGATCCGAAGGTCGGAGTGCTTCCGTCGATGGTGTAATAGATGTCCTCCCCGGTAACGCCGGGGACATCCAAGGTAACGGTCACCGATCCGAAGAAGGCGCCGCCGGGAGGCGTGGCAACGGGTTTTGCCAAAGGCGGGCCATCGGACCAGGGAACGCGCTCCGTAGTCGTGTTGCCGCAGGAATCCGAGATGCGGTACCACAAGGGCTGGCTGGCCGCCAGCGTCGCGGGCACGGTGAAATTGGCGGGCGCTTCGATCCAATTCACCCAATTCGGATCGAGCGTGTACTGGCGGGATTCGATTCCCACGTTGTCCTTGGTCAGCGGGGATTCCACCACCTGGCCTTTGTTCAGGGTCTCGCCGCTGAGCACGAGGCGGGGCCATTCGATGTCGTTGGTGACATCGGGGCATACCGGGGTCGCATGCGCGTTCACGAAATTGTTGTAATCCGAATTGAACCCGTCCTTGGGGGCCGGGTTGTCGTGGAACTTGTCCAGGTAGCTGGGGAAGTTGCTCTTGGCCACGCGGAGGATCGAGAGGAAGTCGTAGCGGAAGCTGATGGCATCCAATCCCTTGGTGGAAGGGGACTGTCCCTTGAGGGCGTCGAAAGCGCAATCCAATTCCGCGTCCAGGGCGTTGCGTTCCGCCAGCGACATCTTCACATGCCAATGCAGGCCGCCGAAGCCGGGCTTGGCCGCGGTACCGCCTTGCCCGAAGAACAGGGCCTTGAGGTCGGCGCGGGAAATGGGCGCATCGTAAATCGGCTCGGCGCTGCAGGCGGCTCCGCTTTTCGCGATCACGTCCAAGGGGCCGAAAACGTCCGAGATGTACTGGGTGGTGCCATGGGCGGGAGTGCCGACGCCCCACAGGTACGGCTTCATGAAAGGCGTGATGTCGCCCGAGTTGACCGCGGCGGCATTGCTCGAAGGCGGGAGTACGCGATTGGCGTAGTCGGGGCCGTCGCCGCCGGTTTGCGGACCGTTTTCATAACCTGCCAAAAGCAGCTTCAGGCCCGCGGCCTTGTCCTTGGCGGTCTGGAGGAATTTCCGGAAGCACAGGGACTTTCCCGATTGGGTCGCGTCCAGGTACCACCACAGGTTCATGGCGCCGAGCATGGCCGAATTCACCTGCTGGGGCGAATTGGCCAAGGTGGCGCCGGTGCCGTTGTCGGCGACCATGGACTTGATATCATCCAGGCTGGTGAAATACTTGGGGTAGTCGCCGAACACCTTGGTGGCGGTCACGTAATTGAGGCCGAAGGAACCGAACTTGGAATCATCCGGCGTGGCGCCGTCGTTGGGGGCGGGCTTGTAAAGGGACGTTCCCGTGGCGGCATCCACCAGGCCGGCGCCCGACTTGGATGCGCCCAGGGCCATGAGGAACTGCGCGTCGATATAGAAGTATTCCTGCACCGTCATCAGGGCCATCATGTAGAAGGGGCCACCCATGGAACGCGGATCGAATTTGGCCGCCTTCCCCGAAACATTGAACGAGGCCGCCGGTATGCGCACCTGGATCTGGGTCTGGTCCTTATAGCTATCCACGATGCCGCCGTATCCGTCGCCGCGGTTGGTGGACAAGCTGTCCTTGACGCACAGGTTCGCATCGTAATTCGGCTTAGCGGTTTTCAACGGGGTGCAGGCCATGGGACCGGCCGTGGCCGGAGGTTCCAGGTCGCCGCATTTGCCGCGCGAGGTTTCCAACTGCGGATGGATAGGCGTACCGATGGCCGGGCAGGTGGTCCACTTGAAGGCGGGTGAACCGTTCGGGTTCACCAGGTACGGGTCATACCCGCTGGTCTCGAACTTGCCTTCGGTAATGGTTCCGGCGAAGGACACCATATAGCCGCTCATCTGCTGAGCATACGTGTTCTTGTTGACGATGGTAACGGGCAATTGCCCGAAAGTAGCGGCGCATTCCCCGGCGGAAATCTGGACATCGGCCCATGCTCCCGCCACGACAGATATAGCCAATATCCCAATCAGCTTTTTCATTCCCACCCTTACCCCCCTGAACCCTCTTCGCGCGTTGCTGAACTCAAACTATGGCGGAGGGGGGGCTTTGTCCATGGCCCGGCGGAAAGAAGTGATGAAACGTTTTTCACCAGGAAAGCCCGAATTTAGGCGGGTTTCCGTACTTTTACGGTAGGTTAGGGCTAAGATAACCGGGTTGTCCGCGACTTGGCGAAGAGCATCCGGGCGCGGGCCCACTGCTCTCCCGGAATGCAGAGCAGAGCGCTTCCGGGAGGTTTGGGGAATTTGCTTTTACGATCCGCGGAAGCTGCGCAGCAGCCCGAAGGTGACCCGCTTGGTCTGATGCCCTTCGGGAGCTCCGGTACGCGGATCCTTCGCCGAAGTCAGTACCGATTGCAGGATGTAAGCCCCGGTGCCGGCCTTACCGCCCTTGTCCGAAAGGCCGGTCCATACCACGCGCACCGTGTACTTCATGCCCGAAGGCTCCACGCGCCGGTCCATGGCCTTCAAATCCTCGGGGCTGATTTCCCCTTTGCCGGCGGCCACGAATTCGCCGCTGGTGCTGAAGATCTTGAAGTCGTATTTCATCGGGCCGGGAGTCACGATGTGGAAGACCGGGCCGACGAAGCTGGCGGCATCACCGGTATAACAGCCCTGGCACTTGCCCAGGAGCGCGTCGCCGGGAAGGGCTCCGCCTTCTTTGGTGATGGGAATGAACAAGGTGTTGCCGTGCGACTCCAGGCCGTCCGCAGCCTTGTCCTTCTTGGAATTGGGGAAGGTGACGTAGAGATCAAGCGGTTTGGCGGCGGGCACCGATCCGCCCAGGAGCATCCAGGCCTTGACCACGGGGGCATTGCCCGGGCCGTCCTTGATTTCGCCGCCCGTGTTGAGCGCGATGAAGTCACCGACCACGGGCAAGGGATCCGCCAGGGAATCGATGTAGATGACGAAGGCGCGGTCGCCGGTCTTTTCGATATGGTGGATCTTGACCGTGCCGGCGGGGACTTCGGCCCCATCCTTCTTGAATACCACGGCGGTCTGGCTGGTGAGCGGGAAATCCACGTTCTCGCTCAAGGTGATTTCAATGCGCTCCAGCAATTGCGTGCTGTCCGGCTGTCGGACCGTGGCTGTCATGATGACCGGAGGCACGGAATCGTCCACGGGGAAGTTGGCTTCCAGGCTGGGGATATTGTCCTGCTTGAAGATCTTGCCCGAAACATCCCGGTTACCCACGACGGTGACGCCGAACTCGAAGGGCTTGGCGAGGGATACCGTTACGCTGGACTTGGATCCCGCCGTGTAGGCGATCTCGGCCTTGGCGGCGCCTACGCTCCAGCTTTTTCCGGCCGCATCCACGATGGTGAACTCGAGCTTGTCAGGGGTGAAGGGGATGTCCTTTTCGAACTCCAGGATCACGGTCTCGATTCGCCCGTCGCCGTTCATGTCCTTGTAATAGGCCTTGCGGATGCCCAGGGGCGCGGTATAGGTATAGTTCTCGATCAGGATCTCGCTGTTGATCCAGCCCGGCTTGACGGCCATGGCCTGCAACTGGGTGGTGGCCGCGAGGGGGATGGGACCGGTATAGAGCTTGGTGCTCCCGCCCACGACGGCGGCCGGAGGCGTGCCATCGGTGGTGTAGAGGATGGACACGTCGGCGCCCGTGGTGGAGGTGGAAAGGGTGACATTGATAGGCAGAATGAAAGTGGTGCCGGGAGGCAAGGCGAGGGGCTTGGCCACCTTGGGCTGCTCGATGAAGGTGAGCGTGCCGAAGGTGTCGAACAACACCGTATTGCCCGTGCCGCTGAACAGCTCCAGCTTGTAGGTGCCGGCCGCGGACGAGGTCGCGTAGAGCTTGTAGGCGCCGTTGACGTCGGTCTTGATCGGGGTTCCGGCGGCCACCGGTATGGTCTGGGCCGAATCGGCGAACAGAAGCAGGCCCGTCTGCGGCTTGAGCACGAACGTCGCTTCGCGCTTGTCGGGCGTACCCGAAAGCGAGGCCTGGATGTTTACGGGCACCGAAGTCTTCAGGATTTCCTTGACCGGGCGCTTATCCGAAAATTCGATGCCTTCGGTACCTGGCACGGTGAACTTGAGGGTACCATAGCCGGATTTGGTGGTGAAGCTGATGGTATACAAGCCCGGGCGCAGCCCGGTGATGCTATTGGTATCCACCGTGACTTTGTCAAAGCTCGGAAGCACCGTAACGCCACCATACTTTGTTCCCACGCTGAGCACTTCCGGAGGGTTCACCGAGGGCCCGGACAATTTGAATACGGCCTGTGCCAGCGCGGTATCGCCGCCTTTGGCTGCGCCGCATTCGCTTTTGCCCTGGGTGATCTCCCAAATCTCATAGCGGAAGGCGCCACCGCCCAGGTCTATCTTCTTGTAGAAGGTCGACTGTTGCTGTTCGAAAAAGATC
>JAHFCH010000185.1 GCA_023249635.1 Fibrobacterota bacterium | reverse complement strand
CCCTGGCAGCCCCCATGGTCATCCTGGGCGTGGTCTTCCGGGCCATGGATACCTTTCGCCTCTTCGATACCGCCATGGTCCTGAACGGCAACCTGGAAGGCCAGCCGACCACGTTCGTCAGCGTGCTGTTGCATGCGCGCGGCTTCGGCGGCAGCCGATCCCTGGGCGAGCCGACCGCGCTGGCCTATCTGCTGCTCATCGCTTCCCTGGCGTTGGCCAACCTGGTCCTGCGCTACCTCGACCATGTGCGCGCCCGGCGCGGCGCGAGCGGGTTGACCGGGAGGGGCGCGTGAGTCCGCGTACGGGTCGTAGCGAGGCGGGAAGGACCGCGCCCTTGAAGGCGATCTTGCTGGCGGCCTATGCCATGATTAGCCTGGCACCCGTGCTGTACCTCGTCCTTACCGCCTTCAAGCTGCCTGCCGATACCGCTGCCTTGCCCCCGCGCTTCCTTCCCGGCGCTTCGGCCCCGGAAGATTCCTTCTGGTTCCGTTTCACCTTGCAGAATTTCCACCGGGTTTTCGCCGACGCGCAAACCCTGCTGTACTTGTTCAATTCCGTTTTCATTTCCGTGTGCAGTACGCTGTTATCGGTGGTGGTAGGGTCGCTCGCGGGTTACGGCTTCAGCCGCTTCCCGTTCCGGGGCGGGCGGGACGCCTTGTTCTTCGTCCTTTCCACGCGCATGCTTCCGCCCCTGGCGGTGGCCGTTCCCATCAGTTTCATGTACAGCCGGCTGGGGTTGTTGGATACGCGCTTCGGCTTGATCTTGCTGTACACCTGCTTCAACCTTTCCTTCACCACCTGGATGATGAAGGCCTTCATCGATGAAATCCCGACCGCGTACGAAGAGGCGGCCATGCTTGACGGGCATACGCGCCTTGAGGCCCTGCTGCGCGTGGTGCTGCCGCAGGCCGCGCCCGGCATCGCGGCGACGGCGGTCTTCTCGCTCATCTCGGCGTGGAACGAGTACGCCTTCGCCCTTACCCTTACCAGCACCGACGCGGTTACCATGCCGGTGCGCATCCACGCCATCATCGGTGATAGCGGGACCGTGCCTTGGGGGCCATTGGCGGCGGCAGCGACATTGTTCCTGCTTCCCATCGTGTTCTTCGGATTGATGATGCGCAAGCACCTGGTGCGCGGCGCCACCTTCGGGGCGGTGAAGGGATGAGGAAGGAAATCACCCTGCAGCGCGCTTCGCTGCTCGGCATGGCGGCGGGGCTGGGTATGATCGTGCAGCCCTTCTCGCATCCGCTTTTCGCGGCGGGATTCCCCTTCACGCTGTTGGCGATTATCGGGTACAATGCGGCGGGCTGGCTTACCGGCGAGCGCGCCGAAAAAGAACGGGAGCTGGCGCGTAAGGCGTTTGAAAAGGCCTCGGGCGGGGGCGGATCATGAACGCGCCCGCGCGGATCCACATGCAAAGCGTCGCGAAAAAGTTCGCTGATCGTATCGCGGTATACCCGTTGGATCTTTCTGTCGCCAAAGGCGAGTTCCTGGTATTGCTGGGGCCGAGCGGATGCGGTAAGACGACCACCTTGCGGATGATGGCGGGCCTGGAAGCGCCGTCCCAGGGCGCCGTCCATTTCAACGGCAAGGACGTTACCCGCCTGCGGGCCGGGGAGCGGGATATCGCGTTCGTGTTCCAAATGTTCTCCTTATACCCGCATCTCAACGTGCGGGATAACGTCGCTTTCACCTTGCGGGCCCAGGGGATGCCGCCGCGCGAAGCCGGCCGGCAGGCCTCGGATATCCTGCTGAGATTGGGATTGGAAAGCCTTGCGAATTTCCATCCCGAACACCTGGCGGGCGGCGATCAGCAGCGGGTGGGATTGGCGCGTGCGCTGGTGCGCCGGCCCCAGGCATTTCTGATGGACGAGCCGCTGGGCACCCTGGACGGGGATTTGCGCGGCGAGATGCGCGAGACTTTGCGGGCCAACCACAACCAGGCCGGCGCCACCACCGTATTCGTGACGCATGACCAGGAAGAGGCCATGAGCCTGGCAGACCGCATCGCGGTGATGCGGGACGGCCGCGTGGTGCAATGCGATCACCCCCGTAACCTGTATGATAACCCCGCCGATCTCTTCACCGCCGGCTTCGTCGGCTCGCCGGGCATGAACCTGATACGCGCGTCCCGAACCGGGGAGTGGGCCGCCATGGAGGGCCTGGACCTGGTGCTGCGCGTTGGCGAGGATGCCGAAGCCGACGATATCGCGCAGCTTGCCGGCGCCGCGGCGGCCGCATCTCCGGAAGCGGGCTTCTGGCTGGGCGTGCGTCCCGAAAATGTCCTGCTCTCCGAATCCGGCGCGCCCTGCGTGGTCGATCAGACGCTGGTGCTGGGCACGCATAACCTGCTCTCCCTGCGCGCGGGCGGGGGTTTCCTCAAAGCCTGGCTCCCCGCGGGAGTCCGCTTCCGCGAAGGGGAAACGGTGCGCGTGAGCTTTTTGACTTCGGGCTGCCGCTGGTTCGGCGGACCGGGCGGTCTCGCCCTTCCCTGGCGGACATTGGAGGCGGCATGCCGGCCTACTCGATAGAGGGGATCTCGGTTTCCTTCGGCGAGAGGCCGGGCGAACCGCCCGCGCTTTCCGATGTTTCCTTCCAGGTGGGAGCGGGCGAACTGGTGGTCATCCTGGGCCGCACGGGCGCGGGCAAGACCACCTTACTACGCGTACTGGCCGGCCTGCAGAAGCCGCGCGCCGGCCGCATCCTGGAAGACGCCGCGCCCTCACCCGTAGACATCTCCGCGCAACCGCCCTACCGCCGCGATATGGCGATGGTCTTCCAGAACTTCTCCCTGTACCCGCGCATGAGCGTCCGCGAGAACCTGTCCTTCCCTTTGCGCGCCAAGGCCCTGGGACTGCCCGCCGCGGAAATCGAAGCGCGCGTGGCGCAGGCTGCCGGTATGCTGGGCCTCGCAGATAAGTTGGAGCGCAGTCCGTCCCAGCTCTCCGGCGGCGAATTGCAACGGGTCGCCATCGGCCGCGCCCTGGTGCGCAAGCCCAAGCTGTTCCTGCTCGATGAACCGCTCGCCAGCCTGGACGCCAAGCTGCGCGAGCACATGGTCCTGGAGATCCATCGATTGCAACGGTCGCTGGGTTGCGGCATGATTTACGTCACCCATGATCATCTCGAGGCCATGAGCCTGGCGGATCGCATCCTGGTATTGGACAAGGGCCGGGTGTTGCAGGCGGCGCCCCCGGAGGAAATCTACCGGCACCCCGCCAACGGCCGCGTGGCCCGCATGCTCGGCCGTCCCGCCATCAACCTGCTCACTTCCGAAGAAGCCGGCGCCATGGGCCTGCCGCTGGCGGGCAAGCGCCTGGTGGGCATCCGCCCCGAAAGCTGGCGCGTGACGGCGGACCCCGCGGGCCCTGCCACGGCCGCGGTAGTCGAGCATTTGGGGCCGCGCCTAGCGATGGTGTTGGAGCTGCAGGGGATGATCCTGCGCGTGACCGCGGCGCCGACCCTGCGGGTAAAGGCCGGGGATCGGTTCCGCCTCGCCGTCGATCCCGGCGACCTGCTCTATCTGGATAAATGATCCCGGTTTATTAGATTCACCGGAACGTACATGCTACGGGGGTCCCCAGGATGCGCTTGAAACGTTCCATCGCGGCTTTGGCCCTGCTCGCGGGTTTTGCCTGCCTGCCCCGCTCCGCTGCGGCCCATCCCACCGGCGTTTCCAAGGTGGACATGACCTTGCGCGGCGACACCCTGGTCGCCCGCGTCGACGTCAACCGAGATGATCTCTGGTACGCGCTGGGGTTCAAGCCCATCCGCGAGGTTCCGCACTCCGAATACGATGCCATCAGCGATCGCATCGCTTACTATTACGAAACGCGCCTGGACGTGAAATTCGATGGGCGCGCGGCGCCGATAAAGGTTCTGCAATACCGTAAGCACGGCGAAACCGCGCTTAAGCTCGACAGCGCAGGCCTCAACGATACCACCATCGCCTTCCGGCTGGGCTGGCCCATTCCCGAAGGCGCGCGCAGGCTCGAGTTGGGCAGCAAGCTGTTCGTTGAGCTCGAGGTGCAACCCCTTTGCCACCTGCGCATCTTCTACCAGGACCAGGAAATCAAACGCAAGTTCCTGAGCGTGGACGATCGTTTCAGCATGCCGGTGGCCAAGGATTCCCTGGAAGCCTTGCGCGCCGCCGCCGTCGCGCCCGCTTCGGCCAACACACAAGGCCCTACCGAGGAATCCGTCGTCGCGCGTTTCCTCGCGCTGGGCTTTACCCATATCCTCCCCGAAGGTACCGACCATATCCTCTTCGTACTCGGCCTCTTCTTCTTCTCGACCCTGTTGCGGCCCCTGCTCCTGCAGGTCACCGCCTTTACCATCGCGCATTCCATCACCCTGGGCCTATCCCTGCTCGGGGTCTTCTCCCTGCCTTCCCGAATCGTTGAGCCCCTCATCGCCCTTTCCATCATAGTCGTTGCCGTCGAAAATATTTTCTTCCGCAAGATGCGGCCCTCGCGGTTCCTGGTGGTATTCGGTTTCGGGCTCGTCCATGGCCTGGGCTTCGCGGGCGTGCTCAAGGGCCTGGGGCTTCCCGAGGGGCAATTCCTCAAGGTCCTGGTTTCCTTCAACCTCGGCGTCGAAGGCGGCCAATTGGCGGTCATCGCCATCGCCGCAATTCTCACCGGGTGGATGTGGAAGAAACCCTGGTACTTCAAACGGGTCGTGGTGCCCGTCAGTTCGCTGATCGCGGCGGTAGGCTTGTTCTGGTTCATCCAGCGCATCGCCTTCGTCCGGGGCTGATCAGATCAGACCCTTTCCAGACCCGAATCCGTTCTTCATCCCATTTCGTATACCGTATACCCCCTAGCGGACCGCTCTCCGGCGGGGAGCGGGATTTCCTCCGGACGGATTCTATCGTCGGCGTTCCCAGGGTATGATTTGGATAGCAAATGGAAGCTTTCGGGTCCCCTGGAATCGCGCAAAAACGGAGGTCGGGAAACCGGCTGAAACCGTCATTTTACCCGCATATTCCGGGATTTGGCGTTAGATTGGTTAGGGCATCTTTGCCAATTTTTCAGCTAGAAAATCCCGGAAGATTGGTGGAGAATTGATTAACTATAGAGTGCTTGGGTTTTTCACCAGTGGCCGGCTTTTTGGAGACCGGCTGTGAGGGGTTTTTCGACTATGTTCAAATCAGGTATTGCATTGAAAGCGCTGCTCATCCTGGGCATGCCGGTTTTGGCCTCCGCCGCCTTCAACTATTGGGATCCCAAGGACACGACGACGGTTCCTACCACGCTTTCGGCGACGGGCTTGTACACCAACATCACCGCCGTCAAGAAGACCATGCTCGCCAACGTCTACCACTTCGAGGTGAATACCGCCTTGTGGAGCGACGGTTCCCATAAGACCCGTTGGTTCATGCTCAAGCCCGGAACCCAGATCGGCTTCGACATGCTGGGCGACTACTGGGATTATCCCGATAGCGCCATGTTCATCAAGCAGTTCGCCATCGACACCGTGCCCGGCGACAGCACCAGCCGCGTCCTGTACGAAACCCGCTTCCTCTACAACGTGGAAGACACGGTCACCCTGAATAAGAAGTTCTACCGCATGGACCAGTGGTACGGCTACAGCTACCGCTGGAACGAGGATCAGAAGGACGCCGTGCTCATCCGCAGCCGCGGCAAGGATGATACCATCCACCAGCGCACCAGCAAGACGGCCGCGACCTACACCCTCAAGAAGTGGCATTTCCCCGGCCGGAGCCAGTGCGACCAGTGCCATCGCGTCAGCTATGCCGATACCGTCCACGGCCGCTCCGTACTGGGCTTCTTCACGGCCCAGCTGAACCGCCCCCATCCGGACACCGCCAACATCAACCAGCTGGAGTACTTCTTCAAGCACAACCAGCTTAAGGGCACCAAGGCCCCGGATTGGAACGCCGCCAGCGTACCGCGTTGGCGCGGAATCGACGAGAGCACCTTTACGGTCGACCTGCGCGCACGCTCTTACATCGCCGCCAACTGCTCGGGCTGCCATGGTCGCCGTGGCATCGCGACGGGCGCCACCTTCGGCGTGGAACTGAACTATGACTTCTTCACCATGCAGTCCAAGCTCGAGTTCCGCCACCAGCACGTAACCTACGCCTTCGGCCTGGATACCGTGCAGCCGCTGTACTACCCGAAGAACGACCCGAACAACCCGGCCAAGTACGACTCGATGCTCATCGAGCCGGCGCTGGTGGTTCCCACCTACCCGACCAAGTCGGTTATCCTGTTCCGCCAGCGCGTACGCAATACCCGCCCTGCTGACTGGGACGGCGAGCGCAACCAGATGCCCCCTATCGCCTCCTACGAAGTCAACGTGCCCGCTACCGCCCTTATCGAGCGGTGGATCAAGGAAATGCCCGTCATCCCTCCGGAGAACTGGAACGGCATCCGCAACTTCGCGGCGCGCACCAAGTTGACCGGGCCTTCCATCCAGGGCAACCTGGTGACCATCCCGCTTGAATTGGCGGGACCGGGCCAGGTCAGGGTGAGCATTACCGGAATCACCGGACGCAGCCAGGATCTGAATCAGACGGGCCGGGCCACCTATGCCCTTCCCAGCGGGATCACCCCGGGCGTCTACGTCATCCGCGTAGGGAAGACGAACTTCACCCGCTACCTCTTCTAGCCCCTAGGCGCCAGGCGCGGGCGAACATCGTCGCAGGTTCCAAATCAGGGGCTCCGTCGCAAGACGGGGCCCTTTGCATTTCCCCCCTTTCATTCCCTAAGCCGATCGCGAGGGCGACCGTCGCGGGCTCCACTCCGCTCTCCGGCGGGGAGCGCTATCACTCGGCGATCTCCGGTGGAGAGCGCCGAATACCGGGCCGGCGGATCCCGGCTCTCCTGGGCGCGATATGATAGGGATAGGCCGCGCGCGCAGACACGTAGCGCGGATGTTACCCACCCGCCAGGACCAAGGAGCAGCCATGCCCGCATGCAAGCCAGATACCCTCGTTTTCCGCACTTTCCTCGTAGCCCTGGCCGCGGCCGCGCTGATGGCGGCGGCCTCGCATGCGGCGACGGCGAAGGAGCCTTCCTCCTTCCGTTACTGGGATGCCTCGGACACCGCCGCCGCGCCGCGCACCTTGACCGACATGGGCTTGTACGCGGGGGCCCCGGGCCCCAAGGCCAAGCTTATCCCGCAGGCGTTCCACTTCGAGGTCAACTCCCCGCTCTGGAGCGACGATGCCAAGAAACAACGCTGGGTGCTCGTCCCCCCGGGGAAGAGCATCGGGTTCCGGGAGAAGGACGATTACTGGGATTACCCGGACAGCACCGTTTTCATCAAGCAATTCGCCATCGATACCATTACCGGGGATTCGACCAGCCGGGTGCTGTGGGAAACCCGCGTGTTGGTCAACCGGAAGGAAGTGGTGGATTCGGCGAAGGGGATCTTCACCGACAAGTGGTGGGGGCTTACCTATAAATGGGACCCGGATCAGAAGGAGGCCCGCCTGGTACCGGCCAAGGGGCTGTCGGCCACCATCCGCGTATGGCCCAAGGGGACCAAGCAGGCTGCCGTCATGAAGAAGTGGGTATTTCCCTCGCGCGGACAATGCGATCATTGCCATCAATCCGCCGATTACGACGGCATCCATGGCCGCTCGATACTGGGCTTTTTCACCGCGCAGCTGAACCGTCCGCATCCCGATTCGGCCGTCATCAATCAGCTCGACTATTTCTTCACCAAGGGACTGCTGCACGGCCAAAAACCCTATCCGTGGGACTATGCGCCCCGTTGGCGCTCCATCGATGACAATACCGCCAGCTTGGACGTCCGCGCACGTTCCTACATCGCCGCCAATTGCTCAGGCTGCCATGGCGTGCGCGGCATGAATTCCGGCGCGGCCCAGGGGCGGGATCTAAATTACGATTTCCATGCCATGGAACCGCAGATGGAGTTCCGTTACAAGACCATCAGTTACGGGTTCGGCATGGACACTTTGGCCCCGTTCTTCTATCCCAAGAACGATCCCGCCAATCCCGATCACCTGGATTCGCTCAGCATCGTGCCCGGCCTGGTGGTGCCCGGATACCCGGAAAAGTCCGCGCTGCTCTTCCGCCAACGCGTCCGCAATACCCGCCCAGACGATTTCGACGCCGATCGCAACCAGATGCCGCCGATGGCCTCGTTCGAGGTGAATCAGCCCGCCACGGCGCTCATCGAAAAATGGATCAAGGAGATGCCCGTGCCTATCAAGCTGCCGCTCTATTTGCGCAAACCCCGCGGCGCCGATGCCGGCGACGGCATCGCCCTGCGCGGGTTGCGGTTGTCTTTCGACGCGCGCGCGCTTCCGGCGAACGCGCCGATCACCATGGCGGGCCTGGACGGCCGGCAAGTCTCCTTGCGGCGGCTGGCGGCCGGGGAATATTCCCTGCCGCAAGGATTGCCGAAGGGTCTTTATCTCATCCGGGTGGGATCCCGCAAGACCCTGCGGTACCTGTTCTGAGTCCGAAGCGGACCCCCCGCCCACAGGCGGGAGGCGTCCCGGTCGGACGTACCCGAGGGAGAGCTCAGTCGAAAACGATGTGGTCGCTGTACCGGGACCGGCCGTAGAAGCTGATGATGCTCCCGCTGGCCAAGAGTTTACCCGCCACCGAGCGCTCGAAGGCAACGCAGCCCACTCCGCGGCGGAAATGGTAATAGGTGAGGGTGTCGTCCTTGGTCTCCTTGAAGAGCAGGGTCGGCTGGCGCTGGAAGCCCAGGCGTACCGGTGCCGCGGGGTCGTTCTCGTAGGCGAAAAGCGTCTCGGTCCAGATTGCCGTGTCCAGGGAAACGAGCTCGGTCTTGCGGCCCGGTTCCGTGTACCACGAGGCGCCGGCCTTGGGCACTTGGGGCAGCCATAGCACTTCCTGGGAATCCAGGATCATGGTGGTATCGTGGTATCGGCCCACGATGTAGATGCCGGCGGAATCGCGGTTGCCGCCAAAGTCGCGGAAGGCGACCAATATCCCGCGCGAGGTGTCCTCGAAAGCGTAGCCGTAGATACCCTTCCCCTTGGGCGCCACGTGCAAGGCAAGCTCCTGACGCATGAATACGCCGCCCGTGGTGTCGAACTCCACGTAGCGGAAGGAGGACCAGAATTCCTGTTCCAGGGGGATGATGGCGACGCCGAGGGGCTTGGGGAAGAGATCGTTGGATGTTCCGGAGGCATCCTTGGCATCCATGGCCATACAACCGGACAGGGCCGCGAACGCAGCGCCGGCGGCCAGCGCGGCGAATACTCGTGGCGTCGATTTCATGGCATCCTCCCGGGATGTGTCTTGCGGGGAAAAGCGGTGCGGCCCAGGATGCCTATGGTAAGCAGGGTGGCGCACCCGTACTCGTCCGCATTCAGATTGATATCCCCGGCATCGTCATGGAAGCCGCGGATGTTGGTGTAGTAAGGCGCTATGCGGAGGCCGATTGCGAGGGGCTTTCCCAAGGTCAGGAAAGGCAATGCGTAGCGGTAGCCCAACCCGCCCTCGAGGCGGGTGCCCTCCCCGCTGGCCGAAGAATTGGCACGGGTGGTTTGCTGGTAAAGCGTGCGCCGCAGGGAGCGTTCGCCGTCGGCGCTGCGCGCCAGCAGGGCGATCCCCAGGTCGGCGAATAATTCATGCCCGTGGCTAAGCGGTAGGCCCCGACCCAGAAATGTCCCGAAGCGCGCGTCCGTGAAGGTGTATTCCCACTCGAGGTTTACCGGATACTTGGCGCGCTCGGCATCGGAAAGGCTGGCCAAGGGCTCCCGGCCCGTGGCGCTCAACTTGTAGACGGACGAACCGAATCCGGCGCGGAGGCCTCCATACCATTGGCCGCTGATGGCGTATCCCAATTCGAAACCCCATTCGTTCTTCACCGTCGGGATCAAAAACATTCCCGTGGTCCCGAAATTCCGATCCAGGGCGTTGTCGGCGCGCATGGTCTTCTCGAGGGAAGGATCCCAGAATTCCGCGCTGCCGCCCCAGGCGCCGAACCCCAGTCTTCCGAAGAAGCGCGCGGGCCGCATGGGGGAAAGCGCCGGGCCGGTCGCCGCAACCTCGGGTTGGCGCGGTCCGGCCCCGTCCAGGCCGTCGTCGTCGGTCCCGGAATCGTAGGGAAGGTTGTCATTCGGATCTTCGCCGCCCTTGGCCAATCCGACCTGGGTCGGTTGCACCTGGAAGGCCGCGAAGGGCAGGCGGGCCATGTTGGCGTTGACCAATTCCAGATCGGCGGCTTGGGAGGGACCGCGCCCGGGCTGGTATTGCACGCGATACCGCCCCGGCTCCAGGGCCAGGGTGAACTCCTCGCCCTGGGGGATGCGTAGTTCGCCGATCTGGATGCCGCGCTGCAAGTCGACCACGTTGTAGAGCCCGGCCGGGCAGCCTTGGAACAGGATGCCGGTGGAGGACCTCAGCAGGCGGGCCAGGGTCATATCGCGGGCGCCGGTCAGGTCCATTTGGAAGGAAGGATGCTGGGGACGATCCAGGGTTTCCGCGGAATACCCCGAGGTGCGATCGTAGGCGTAATTGTAGGCCTCGAACAGGGTAACCTGCCCGTCACGGTTGCGATCGCCGGCGCCGCGCAGGGCCATGATCCAATGGCTCGTGAAGATGGAGCCTCCCAGGGTCTTGACCTCGTACGCCTGCTCATCGACCGAGGAGGAGGAGATGGTCACCTCGCCTCGGGCCGCCTGATCCATTTCCATTTGCAATTGCACGGGCGGCGCCGTGCGGAAGCCCTTGGCGTTGAAGAAGGACGCTCCGAAGCAGACGTCTAGTACGTATACGCGGGCATCGGCACGATCACCGCCGAGGGCTGCCTTGACCTCATCGAAGGAGAGGGCGCCATCGGAAAGGTGGAACTTGCGCGCGCCGCCGTGCCCGGAGTAATAGAACTGCAGGAACACCTTGCGCCCCTGCGCCTTGAGCGCCGCGATGCGCGCGCCGATGCGTCCCAGGGAGGCCTTGAACTCCGTCTGGTTGCGGGCCTTGATCAGGAAGAGGTTATCGGCTTCGATTTGCCCGACGGATGCCAGCATCTGTTCCAGCCGTTCGCCGTCACGGAAGGCGTAGCGCAAGGGACGGTCCCCCTCCAGGCCCGAAGCCGCGGCGGCCACCACGCCTACGCGTACCCAGGAGTCATCGATCACGGGCCCGGCGGCCGCAGCGAGGGTCGCGGACGGCGCCGAAGCGGTGGGGGCAGGGGCCGGGGCCGGAGCAGGCACCGCGGAAACCGCAGGTAGGGCGGCCGCGCCCATCATCAACGCCGCGAGTAACGGTTTCATATGCGCCCCGCGCCTTTGGTGATGGAAAAGATCTGCAGGTAAAGCCCATTTCCGAGATGCGATGCCGGCGCCTTCTCCAAAGGTTGGAAGGGCTTATGGCGCAGGGCCGCTTCCGCAGCGGAAACCTTGAAAGGACCGGTGGCGGTGACGCAGATCAGCCGGTTGTCGGCCATGTCCTGCAGCAGCAAGGCGGGCGGAGGTTCGCTGCGGGAGACTCGGCGCGAGCGGTCGCCATCCATGGGGAACAGGCGTACCAGACCCTGGCGGGCGTCCCACCCGAGCAGGACCAGATGCTGCGCTTCGGAACCCATGGGCATCACCTGCAAGGTATCGGTGGCGGCCACCAGGGCCGATTGGTGCTCTACGCGGTAAGCGCTGTCGCCCTTCACGAAGAGGTTCACGCCCAGCGCGCGGCCCTTAGGGATGAAATCCGGATCGCCCAAGGCTTCGGAGAGGCTGTTGCCGCCATTACTGCCGCTGGTTGCGCCCAGATCGGCGCGCACCATGGGTAACGCGCAGAATACCATGACGAGGCACGCGCCGGCCAGGGAGGGGACCCAAGCGCGCCCTCCGGTACCGGAGCGCGTAACACCGCGGGTGGAACCCGTGCGGACGGACCGGCGGGCGGCCTCACCGGGGGCCTCCGGGAATAGGATTCCATCCAACCGGCGCATTTCCTTGCGGCGGAAGGCTTGGTTGCCGGCCTCGAGATCGCGCAGCCGCGTCCGCAAGGAACGGTCTACCGTCAAGGCCCATTTCAGCATCAGGCGTTTGCCCGGCGGCAACGCGCCCGCCAGGTAAAGCTGCAGGTCGACGTCGGTCAGGCCGCTCATGCGTCCCCCTTGCCGGGACCGTGTTTGGAGAGGATTTCCTTGCGGGCCAGGTCGGCGCGTTTGCGCGCTCCCGCCTGGCTGAGGCCCAAGCGGATAGCCACTTCTTCCCAGGTGAGTTGCCACAGGTATTTCATGGTGAGTACTTCACGGTAGGCGGGACGCAGGTCGCGCATCAGGAATTCCGGATTGCCCGTCTCGTCGCCCTCGGTATCCGTACCGGTCCCGGCTGCGTGCGCCTCGGGATCCAATTCCGATTCCGGGAAGCGGCGGCGGCGACGATAGCGATCGATGCACAGGTTGCGCGCCGAGACCGCGAGCACGCGTCCCAGTTCTTCCCGGGTCAGGTCGGGCCGTTCTTGCAGCAAGGCCGGAACCTTATGGGCGAACAAATCCTGCACCAGGTCCTCCGCATCCTCGCGGGTCTTCAGTATGGAAAGCCCGATAGAGAAGACCATCGGGGAAAACCGCTCGAATATCTCTTCCAGAATTCACTCCATACCTGGGACAAGAACGATCCGCCCGGGGGCGGCTGCTACCAATGCGGAAACTTTTTACGGGCCATGGGCGCGGGGCCGCAAAAACCCCAAGCCGCCGCGGAAAAATGTAGTTCCGGGCGGGGTCAGCGGAGGGAGGCGAAGAACAGGAACTTCTTTTCGCCAGGCTTCACGTCCACGTTTTCGAAGGAGCGCGTTCCCAATGTGTTGCCGGCGGCATCATGCGCCTGCACGGTGAGGGAATGGATGCCGGGCTTGACCGGGATGCGGGCTATCTGCACGGTGCGCGGCAGCAGGAACCAGGTGCGGGTATCCGCCTGTTCCAGTTGGTCGGCAAGCACGTCGGTGCCGATGTTGAGGATCAGGTTGAGCAAGGGATTATCACCCGAGATGGCGGACTTGGTTTCCTGCGCGGTGATGGTCCGGATCACCACGCGGATGACCGTGCGCGTCAGCATGGCCGCATGGTTATCCTGCAGGTAATGCTCCATGAGCGGATCGAGATCGGTGAGGGCTTCGGTCTTGACGGGGTTGGGGGTGGCCTCGCCCGCCACCGTGAAGAAGCGCGTGGCCGAAGGCGCGGCCTTGACGGCGGGCAGGGCGAACTTGAGATGGAAGGTGGTGCCCGATTGCGTGCGCTTGCCGCGGGATGCCTTTTGCAACTCCGAAGCCGGCAACCCAGGAGCCGGCAGCACCTCGGTCAGCACGTTCCCTTTGGCGTCATGGTAGTGGATGACCAGGGCGCCGTCGCGGGCATAGGTGCCCCAGAATACGTTCTGCGCCAAGGCAGGGCTCCGCCCGGCTTCGCCCACTACGATGATCTCGGATCCGTCGGCCTCGGCGGGCGAGACGTTGCCGCCGGCCACGGGCGCGGCATCGGTCAGCTTCAGCTCCTGGATGTCGCCTTCGCGGTCATGCGCCTTCAGGGTGGCGAAAGCGCCTTTGGCCACGGAGGCGGGCAAGGTAACCGGACCGTTACGGTAGGCCTTGATGGCCTGGTACATGGAGACCGCGGCATCGTCGCTTTGGCGGCCGCCCTGGTAGGCGATGGCGGAAAGGTACCGGAACATGCCGTCGTCGGTGTAGCCTTTGGCGTCCGGGCCGCCTTTGCGTTTGAGTTCGTCCAGGTA
>JAHFCH010000184.1 GCA_023249635.1 Fibrobacterota bacterium | reverse complement strand
CCAAGTTCAAGTACGACTAGGGGCTGCTGAATGGCCGGTCCCAAGCCCAAACGCGTGGTGCTGCAAGGCCTCCCCGCCTCGCCCGGCTTTGCCATAGGCCCTGCTTACCTGCTCCATCCCGAGGAGCGGGTGGTCAAGAAGCGTATCATCCCCCCGGAAAAGGTCGAGCAGGAGGTGGCGCGGCTCAAGCGCGCCCTCGATAAGGCTTACAAGGAAATCCAGGGGATCAAGAACCGCATCAGCGGCGACGTGGGCGAATACGAGGCCCGCATCTTCGATAGCCATATGCTGATGCTGCAGGACAGCGAGATCGTGGACACCGTCATCAAGGATATCCACGATAACCTGCATAACGCCGAGTACGCCTACAGCGCACGGGTGAACGCCCTGGCGGAGCGTTTCGAAAGCATGTCCGGCGGCTTCCTCAAGGACCACATGAGCGATTTGCGGGACGTGGGCACCCGCGTCATCGATATCCTCATGCTCAGCGAGAACAACCTTTCCTACCTGGAAGTGCCGGAACCGGTAATCGTGATGAGCCGGAACCTGACGCCTTCGGTGCTTTCGCAATTCCATCGCAAGAACACCCTGGGGCTGACCATCGAAGTGGGCGGTAAGACTTCCCACGTGGCCATCCTGGCCCGATCCCTGGAGATCCCCGCGGTCTCGGGCATCAGCTGGTCGGGAATCGACATCGAGCCCGGGCAGACGGTAATCGTGGACGGTACGGCCGGCACCGTAATCCTCAATCCTTCCTTGCGCGACATCAAGGAATACGAGATCAAGAAGGCGGCCTTCTTCGCCAACGAGCAGGAGCTTTCCACCCTGCGCGATCTCGAACCCGTGACCACGGACGGCAAGTACATCGAGGTTTCCGCCAATATCGAATTGCCCATCGAGGTGGAAAGCGTACTGCAATACGGCGGCGATTCGGTAGGCTTGTACCGCTCCGAATTCCTGTTCCTGACGCGGGACGATATGCCCAGCGAGGAAGAGCAGTACCAGGCCTATAAGTACATGGGGGAGAGGATGTCGCCCCGGGCGGTGACCATACGCACCATGGATGCCGGCGGCGATAAGCTGGTTCCCGCCCTGCGCATGGCCGGGGAGATGAATCCCTACATGGGCTGGCGTTCCATACGCGTATGCCTGGACAATCGCGAGATCTTCAAGATCCAATTGCGCGCCGTGCTCCGGGCCACGGCTTTCAGCAATATCAGGCTGATGTTCCCCATGATTTCGAACCTGTGGGAAATCCGCGAATCGAAGAAGCTGCTGGATGAGGTGCGCAAGGAATTGGATGAAGCCGGCATCGCCTACAATGCCCAGCTGGAAGTGGGCTGCATGGTCGAAGTGCCCGCGGCGGTGGTGATGGCCGAGGAGTTGGCCCGCGAAGTGGATTTCTTCAGCATCGGCACCAATGACCTTATCCAATTCACCCTGGCGGTGGATCGGGCCAATGAGCGCATCGCCGAACTCTTCGAGCCCAACAGCCCCGCGGTATGGCGCCAGATCAAATCCGTCATCGATACCGCCCGGCGCCACGGCATCCAAGCCTGCGTTTGCGGGGAGATGGCGGGTGATCCCTTGGCCGCGATCGTTCTCATCGGCATGGGCATCGACGAATTGTCCATGGGTCCGGGCGGGCTGCTCGAGATGAAGAAGATGATCCGCTCGATTTCCTTCGAAGAGGCCCGCATCTGCGCGGAGGAAGTGATTCGCCTGACCACGGCGGACGAGATCTCCGGCTATCTGCGCGACCGTTACGCCGCCAAGCTCGAGGATCTCGGCGTGGCCAAGTATCCCGGCAAGCGTACCGCTCCCTTCTGATAATCGATCATCGGCGCGAGGCGTCGGCGTCGTGTCCTCGCGTTTTAGGGACCCGACGGGCTCCGGCTCGGGAAGATCCGTTCCGGCCCGGCGGGGAGCCTATTTGCGCCGATGCGGTCATTCTCCGGGTCCTTTGTTAGTTTTCCGAATATGGGTGGAGTGCTGACGATGCGGGCCCTATCTTTACGCGTCGATTCCCGCGTCGTATCTCGCATCGTTTTCTGCGCTGCGCTGTGCGCCCTGCTGACTGCACCGGTCCATGCGGTGAGGCCCTCCCAGAAGCAATTGCACCGTTCCGGAGCGAAAGCGAAGGCTCCTACGTCCCGGGCCGCCGCGGCTGCAGGTGCCGCCGAAGCCGCCAAACCGGCCCCCCAGGCCTCCGCTCCCGCGGATAAAACCACCCAGACCTTGGATGCCGCCGATACCGCGGGACACCATCCCGTGCTCGCCGCCCCCAAAACCCCAGCGGAATCCTCTGCCTCCCCGGGAACGGTTCCCAGCCCCATCGGTACTGCCGCCGGTGTGGCGGCGCCCTTACAAAACGCCCCTGCCGCGCCAAGCGGAACCGGTGTCGCTGCGCCGATCGCAACCCCCGCCGCCGCGCCCGCCGCCTCCGGCCAACCCAATGCCGCCGTCAAGGCCAAGGTGGATTCGCTCCTCAAGATGGGCACCATCCAATCCCGCGACGAAGACAGCCTGGCCCAGGCCGAAGCCGATTCCGGCGCCGCGCCCGCGCTGGCCGGCGCCAAACCCGGATTGCCCTTCGTGATGAAGAAGCCGACGCGCAAAGAGGTTGCCGCCTTCCAGATGTCCGTGCTCAATGCGGTGACCGCCATGGAGAAGAAGGATTTCGCCAAAGCGCGCAAGGCCATGACCCGGGCCGAGCCGACGGAACGCCTGGCGCAGGTATACAAGACCATTCTGCTCGCCAACGTATTCCAGGGAATGCAGGATTACGTCCGCGCCGATAGCGTACTGCAGTCCTGCCTGGACTGGGTAGGCGGGAGCACTTGGCAAAGTTACCTGCTCAACCGCCGCATCCAGATATTCTCCCTGACCAATCCGAACGATTCCGCGCGACTGCAATTCTACGCCAAGGTGATCCAGGCCCCGGTGGCGGCCTCGGTCAAGATCAACTTCCTCTACGGCCTGCTCAAGTTGCAGGGCTTCGCGGGCTCGCCCGATGGTTTCGACGCGCTGCTCAAGCGCATCGCCGCCTCCGCGCCTTCGGATCGGCGGCTGGATACGTTGTACCAGTCCATGCTGCCTTTCGTCCCCCCGGGCGCCGGCTCCTGGGAATTGCAGGAGATGATGCTCGGCCTGGAAAGCAAACTGGGTCTGTATGCCGCGGGCATCGCGCGCAGCGAAGCCGCCCTAAAAGTGGTTCCCGGCAAGCCGGAGAAGCAGCAATTGCACTACGGCTACGCCACCTTGCTCTACAAGAACAAGGAATACGCCAAGGCCATCGTCGCCTACCAGAAGTGGATGGATAAGTACGGGGAGACGCCGGAAGCCGTTTTGCAGGTGGCCCGCTGTTATGATCGCCAGGAAGAACCCAAGAAGGCCATCATCTGGTACGATCGCCTACTGGAAAAATACCCTAAGCATGACAAGACCTCGGAGATTTACTGGCTGCGGGCCTGGGATCTGGAGGCCGCGGGTAATTACGACGAGGCCGTCGAATTCTATTTCCGGCAGTTGGCCGACTTCAGCGCCAATAAACGCGGTGATTGGGCCAACTTTCGCATCGGACTGTGCCAATACAAGGCGGGGAATATCGCCGCGGGTTTGCAGGCATTCAAGGCCATCCGCCAACAGGTCAACTCCAATGCCTACCCGGCCGGGCTCTTTTGGGAGGCCCGCTCCCAGGATTCCCTTAAGGACTCGGCCGCCTCGCGCGCCGTGCTCACCGAACTGTCGCAGAGATACCCGTTCAACTTCTACGGACACTTGGCGCGCCAGGGCCTGCAGGCGCGCGGGGCCTGGGTCGATAGCCTTGAGCCTTGGCGCCGCTTCGCCCCTTCCACTCCCGAGGGCATCAAGGCTTGGATGAAGGCGGAAATGTCCGGGTACCGCGAGCGCCTCGACAACGAATTCGAAAGCGACTACCTGGGGCTGGGCAAGCTGCTGCAATTCCGTTTGGATACCCTGGCCATCCTCACCTTGCGCACCATTCCCGCCAAGACCAAGAACAATCCCTGGTTCCTGTACGTACAAGCGCGCCAATTCAAGAACCGCCAGCTATGGCGCGAATCCTATCGGCTCGGTTTGCAGTTGAGCTACAAGATCGCGCCGGACAAGTGGGGCTCGGCCCCTAAGGAAGTCCTGCGCCTCATCTTCCCGCGGCCGTACGAAGGCCTGGTGCAGAAATTCTCCGCCAAGCGCAGCCTCGATCCGGCCTTCGTCTACGCGCTGATGCGGCAGGAGTCGGGATTCGATCGGGACATCAAATCCGGGGCCGGGGCCGTTGGGCTGATGCAATTGATGCCCGCCACCGGCAAGTCGGTGGCCAAGAAGGAAAAGTGGCCGCGCTTCGATCCCTATAGCCTGGTCGAGCCGGAAGTGAACATCGGCCTGGGCACGGCTTACCTGCGCGACCTCAAGAAGGATTATAAGGGCAGCTTCCACTGGGTGCTGTCCAATTACAACGCGGGGCCGGAAGCCACTCGTCGGTGGCAGGCGGCCGCAACCGTACCCGCCCCCCCGGCCCTGGCAACCGCCTCCCTGGGCGCCGCACCGGGTAGCTGGGCCGCCGCGGCCACGGAAAGGCCCCTGGATGCCGTGGTCGAGGACATTTCCTATTGGGAGACCCGCGACTACGTGAAAAAGGTGATGGGCAATTATTGGACCTACCGCATCCTGTGGAACAACCGTTCCAAACCCGATGCTTCCACCGCCGCGCATTGAACGCGCCTTCTGGTCGCGCCCCTCGCCTTTAAAGGGCCCACGACCCGGAGCTACCCGAATTTCTAGTTTATCCCGCATGCGCCGCCTTCCCGGTTCGGCTTTGATGCTGGCCTGCCTTCCTGGCCTTTTCGTCCTCGTCGGCCTTATCGGTCTCCTTGGCCTACCCGGCGCGGCACACGGGGAAGGCCAGCGCGCCTCCGCGTCCAAGTGCTGGTCGGTGGGCCGCCTCAAATACGGCGGCGGCGGCGACTGGTACGCCGGCCCCTCCATGCTCGTCAACCTGTCTAAGCGCCTGCGATCCGATTTGGGGCTACCCGCTTGCGCCGAAGACCACCCGGTAGCCGCCCTGGACGGCGATCTGTACGCCTATCCCATCTTGTTCATGACCGGGCACGGCAACGTGGCCTTCGCGGAGGAGGAACGCAAAGCCTTGCGCGAATACCTGCTGCGCGGTGGCCTGCTCTTCGCCGACGACAATTACGGCATGGACACCTCCTTCCGGCGCGAAATGAAGGCGTTGTTCCCGAACCATCCCCTCACGGCGCTGGATAACAAGCATCCGGTCTTCTCGGCGCATTGGAAATTCCCCGCGGGCCTGCCCAAGATTCACCAGCACGACGGCAAGCGCGCCACGGCCTATACCGTAGCCGTGGACGGGAGGGCGGTGGTATTCTACAGCTATGAAAGCGATCTCGGTAACGGCTGGGAAGATCCTGAAGTACACAAAGATCCTCCCGAGTTGCACGAGGCGGCTTTGCGCATGGGCGTAAACGTGGTCGCCTGGTACCTGCAAGGAGCGGAGACCCCGCGCGCGGGCATTTCCCCGCCTGCGGCGCTCTAGCCATGCCGTCGACCGGCGCTCTCAGCCGCCTGCAGGCCTTGTTGGCCTCCCAGCGCCGGCTTCGCGCCGGCATCGCCGCCGTCCGCGTCCTCGGTCTACTGCTGGCCATCCACCTTATCCTGCTCGCGACTCTGGGTTGGTTCTCCCTGCGTTACCCCTTGGCGCCGGGCTGGCTTTCCGCCCTGGGGTGGTCTTTCCTCATCTACCTGGGCTTTCCCGTCGCGGTGGCCTTGGCCTGGTCGGGCCGGCGCAATTCCCCCGCCGCGGTGGCGCGCGATCTCGATCATGCCAATCCCCGCGCATCCGATCCGTTCCGGACCATCCTTTCCCTGGGCAATCATGGTGAAGCGACCCTACGCGACCTCGATCGCGTCCTGGGCGAGCAACTGCCCCGCCTGGCGCTGCCGCGTCCGACCGCCTTGCCGCGGGCGCACCGGATAGCGCTGGCCCTGGCGGCCCTGGGCTTGGCCGCCGCCGCCACGCTCTCACGGCATCCCGGAGAATTCTTCCGCCGCGTTTCCCTTCCCTGGGTGGCGTTGGAGCGCCTGCCTATCTTGCGCTTCGACCTGGAGCCCGCGCCTGCCGTGGTGGCGCTGGGGGATACCGCCACCGTGGCGGGAAGCGTCCGCAACCTGCTGCCCGGCCAGGCCCTGTATGCCTATGTGCGCACCGCTTCCGGCGAGTCCCGCTATCCGCTCGCGGTGGGCGCCGATCGCCGCTTCGCCTTTTCCCATGGCCCCGCCGAAAGCGATTTCACCCTGGTCTTCGCGGGGGATAACGGCCGCAGCCGCGCGCTGGATATTCGCGTCACCGCGCCGCCCTTCCTTTCCCGCCTGCAGGCCGTGCTGCATCCTCCTGCTTATACCCGCCTGCGCCGCGATACCCTGCCTCCCGGGGTCACCCGCTTCCCGGTGCTTCCGGGGACCCGGGTCGCCTGGACGGTGACCGCCGATCGGAAATTGCGGTGTCTCGGGTGGAGCTTCCGGGCCGCTGCCGGGGACAGCGCTCCCCAGGGTAACGCAAAAGTTACCCCGGCAGAGGATACCCTGGGACCGGGGACGGATTTCACCGTGGAACGGGAGATCCGCGCCGCCACCGAATATTCCTACTGGCTGGAAGATCCCGAAGGCATCCGCGCCCGGCCTTCCCTGCCTTTCCGCATAGACCTGGCACCGGATCTTCCTCCCGAGGTCGACCTGGTATCGCCTGGCGGGGACACCATTCTCGATCGCGGCGGCAAGCTGCCGCTGGCCTTCCGGGTCAAAGACGATTACGGCATCTCTTCCTTGAAGCTGGTATGGCGGGTGTTGGCGGGGGGCAAGACCCGCGCCGAGGGCTCGCGCGATTCCCGCGATTGGCTGCGCGGCGCCAGCGCGGGATTGGCAGAGGCGGATTGGGATCTCGCCGCGCTCAAGCTGCAACCGGACGAAATCGCCGAGTTCCATCTGGCCGCCACGGATAACGATACGGTCAATGGGCCCAAGACCGGCCGCTCCGCCGTGCGCACGGTGCGCATGCCCACCTTGCAGGAAGTGCTGGCCGCCACCCGGCAGCGTGAACAGAGCGTGGAAGCCAATCTGAAGAGCGCCCTGCAACGCGAAAAGCAATTGGAGCGGAAGTTGGAGCGGGAAAAGGATTCCCCGCGGGAAGAAGGCCCGCCCATGCTGGCCGATTACGAAATCAACCGCATCATGGTGGAAGACCCCCGCGAGAACCGCCATCGCGCCGAAGCGGCGGTGGGGCAATTGCAGCAATCCCTGGAGAAGAGCGCGCGCGAATCGGGCGGCGGGGACAAGTCCGAAAAGGCGGGCCGGGAGATGTCCCAGGTGCGCACCGCGACCCGGGAGATGCAGGAATTCATGAAGCAAAGCGAGGGGGCCAATCCCCGCGGCAACCAGGGGATGCTACCCGCCGAAGAGCGCCGCAAGAACCTGGAGACCTTGCTGGAATCGCAAAAGCAGCAGGCCGCCAAGCTGGCCGCGCTGCGCGAAAAGCTCGAGAAACAACGCGCGGAAAAACCGGGCCCGGTCCAGGCCGCGGAAGACCTCGCCCGCATGCAGCTCAACGATCTGGCCAAGGACCTGGACAAGAACATCCAGAACCAGACCGATTTGAAGAAGATGTTCCAGGAACAGGAGGCCCAGGCCAAGGCCAAGAGCGATCTGATGGATCAGGCCATCCAGGAGCAGATGCGCATGGCCGAGGACATGAAGGGGGCCAACGAGGATCTCAAGAAATCCATGGACCAGGGGGCCAAGAACGGGTTGCTTTCCCCGGAACTGATTGAGAAGATGAAGAAGGTCCAGGAGCTGCTCAAGGAAGTGCTGCCGGACAGCCTGCAGAAGCTGATGGAAAGCAAGCTGCGGGGACAGGAAGTGGATGAGCAGGAGCTCAAGAAAAAGTTGCAAGAGATGCTGGAAAAGCAGGCGGAACTTTCCGAGAACCTCAGCCGGGCCCTGGCCATGCTGGAGCAATTGAAGGATCGCAAGCGCGTGGAAGAGTTGAAGGCGGCCTTGGGCGATTTGCAGGCGCGGGAACGCGCGCTGGAGAAGCAATTGCAGGCCGGCCAGGCCGGAGCCCCCCAAGAGGCCGAGCAGAAGGCCGTGACGCAAGAGACCCAGAAAGCGCTGAGTGATTTCGCCAACCAGGCGGCGGCACGTAAGGGTTTGCAGGAACTGGGCAAGCAGCTCAAGTCCGCGGCGGTGCAAAAGGATATGCAGGACGTGAGCCACTCCCTGGCCTCGGGCAAGGGGAAGACCGGTCCCGAGAAGGCTTCCTCGTCGGCCTCGGCGGCCAAATCGGCCGGCTCCGCCGCCGATAAGCTGGATGCCATGAACGAAATGCTTTCCGATGCGATGTCGGGAATGGCAGGCAACGAAGTGGATATTTCCGAGGCCAATGAATTGCTGCAGGAATCCCTCGCCCTCTCCCGCCTGCAATTGCTTATCCGCAGCGGTTCGGCCCGCCGCCAGGCCGAAGGCTGGGAAGCCGATGAAGCCGCCCTGTACGGTAGCGTGGCGCAAACCGCCCAATGGTTGCATGATCGGGTGAAAATCCTGGCCGCCAAGGTTCCCTTCGCGGGCAATGCCCTCAACGCCCAATCCCGCGGCCTGGCCGCGTCTTCCCGCGAGGCCTCGCGCCAATATTCCTGGGACAATGCCGACAAGGCGCTGCAGTACAACCAGAACCTCTCCCGCGAACTGCTCAAGCTGATCAAGATGGCCCAGAGCTCGGGTTCCGGATCGGGATCGGGGCAGGGATCCGGTTCCGGTAAGCCGGGCGGTAAGGGCGAAGGGGGACAAGGCGGCGGCGGCGATCTGGCCTCGCAGCTCCAGGGCATGAGCGGCAAGCAGATGGCCATCAACCAGGCCACCTACCAACTGCTCCAGGCCATGATGCAGGGACGGCAGCCGGGCCGTTCGGGCCGTAAGGGCAATGAGCAGGGCCAAGGCCAGGGTCAAGGCCAAGGCCAAGGCCAGGACGGCGGACCCGGGGGCGAGAACGCGGGTAAGGCCGGCGAGAACGGGAAACCGGGCGGCCAAGGCGGTGAAGGCGGCGAGGGTTCCATGGGTGGCATGGCCAACAAGCAGGGCGAACTGGGCGAGAAGCTCGAGTCCCTGGCCGAGGGCATGGACGAAGAAGGCGGCTCAGCCCAAAAGCTGCGGGGCCTGGCCGAAGAGGCGCGTCGCCTGGAGGAGGATTTGCGCCAGGGCCGGATTACTCCCGAGGAATTGAAGCGGCGCCAGGAGCGTTTCCAATCGCGGCTGTTGGAGGCGAGCAACGCCATGCAGGAACGCGGCCAGAGCGAGTCGCGTCAGGCCGAAACGAGCAAGGGGAACGGGGAGAGTATTCCCGAGGCTTCCCGGCTCGCCGAAGAGGCCCGTCTGTTGCAATTGTTGCGTGAGGCCCGTAAGGGCTCCAAGGCCCTGCGCCTTTCCGAAGGGCAACGGAAACGCCTGGACGAGTATTACGAAGCCCTGTTGACCCGCTAGGAGGCCTTAAGCGTGCGTTTGTGGTTGTATATCGACGGTAGGGTGGTGCGGCTGGGGGAAGCCTTCCTGCGCATGTGCTCCAATGTCCTGGGCTTTCTGCGCTTCTGCCTGGACATGTTCCTGGCGATCCCCTCCGTGTTCAAGAACTTCCATTTCACCATCGACCAGATGTACATCATCGGGATCACCTCCATTCCCCTGGTGGGTCTTACCTCCATCTTCACCGGGGCCGTGGCGGCCTGGCAGGCGGCCTACAATTTCGCCGACTATGTCCCCCTGCGCTACGTAGGCACCGCGGTAGGCAAATCGGTCATGCTCGAGGTGGGACCGGTATTGACCGCCCTGGTGGTGGCCGGCCGGGTCGGCGCCGCCATGACCGCCGAGTTGGGCACCATGGCCGTGACCGAACAGCTCGACGCCATGAAGGTACTCGACCTCAATCCCTTCCGCTTCCTGATGGCCCCGCGCCTGCTGGCGGGAATGATCATGCTCCCCATGCTCACCATCTTCTCGTCTTTCGTGGCCATCCTGGGCGCCCTGGCCGTGGTCACCCTCTTCAAGGACCTGTCGCCCGAGTCCTTTTTCTACGGCGTCCGCCTCTTCTACACCAACTGGGACATGTTCGTGGGCATCCTCAAGGCCTTCGTTTTCGGCATCATCATCTCCATGTTCGGCTGCTACTACGGCTACACCAGCACCCACGGGGCCGAAGGCGTAGGCCGGGCCACCATGGCCTCGGTAGTGGCAAGTAATGTCTCCGTGCTGATTTCGGGATTCCTGATCTCGAACTTCCTGCTTCGTTGAGGCCCGCGCCGGAGGCGCACCCCTATTCCCCGATTGCTAGTTTTCCGGTATAATGGAATTCCGGCAGGAAAAGAAAGGTTTAAGGTCTAAGGTTTAAGGGGGAGTTTATCAGACGCATGGCTCCTATCCCCACCTTAAACCTTAAACCTTTTCCTTAAACCTATCTCCTTAAACCTTTCCTACCCCGACCGCAGGGAGTCCCAATGATCCAACGCTACCTCACCAACCTCGGCATGCAGGGCGATTTCGTCGACGGTTTGCGCGAATGCTACAACAAGCGCGATGCCGGGGAGCGCATCTCCTCGGTTAAGGCCTTGCTCGGTCGCCACCGCGATCGCATCCGCTCCATCAACCGCAGCGGGGCTTCGGGCACCGATACCGTGCGCTTCATCAGCGAGATGGTGGATACCCTCCTGCGGGTCATGTGGGACCAGCTGGAAATGTCCATGCCCAATGAGGCCAACCTGGTCGCCGTGGTCGCCGTCGGCGGCTACGGGCGCCTGGAGCTTTGCCCGCAATCGGACATCGACCTGCTCATCCTCACTTCGGAAAAGCCCTCCAAGCATGAGCGCGAGCAGGCCGAAGCCATCGTACGTGAGCTGTGGGATTTCGGATTCGTACTCGGCCATTCGGTGCGCAGCATCTCGCAATGCGAGGACGCGTCCACCAAGGATCCGGAAACCTGGACCTCGTTCCTCAATGAACGCTTCGTGGCCGGCAACCATGAACTGTACCGCAAGTTCGTGCGGCTAATGTCAAAGCGCCTGTTCCCCTGGCGCACCTCGGCCCTGATCGAGGCCAAGATCAAGGAGCGGGAGCAGCGCAAGACCCAGGTGGGCGTTTTGGTGCAAATGCTTGAGCCTAACCTCAAGGAAGGCCTGGGATGCCTCCGCGACGTCCACTCCATGATGTGGATCGCCAAGGTGAAGCACGATTGCGACAATTTCCAGGATCTGGTAAGGGAAGGCCTGATTACCCCCCAGGAGCTCGAGGATATCCGCGTCGGGTACGATTTCCTGCTCCAGGCCCGCTGCTGCCTCCATTTCATGACCAATAAGAAGGACGACCACCTGGGATTCGCCATCCAGCCCGAGGTCGCCGCCGAGCTGGGGTTCGCCGACGAGGAGAACCAGAAGGGGGTGGAAATCTTCCTGAAGGTCTTCTACCACCATACCAAGACCATCCTGCGCGTAACCGAGGGGGTCATCTCCCGCTGGGTCAAGACCAAGGAGAAGTCGGGCAAAACCGCCGTGCTCAAGGATCATCCCCATTTCCAGACCGTGGACGGGGCGCTGGATCTCAAGGCGCGGGTAGGCAACCCCTTCTTGGACAATGTCGGGCTGATGCTGGAGTACTTCGAGATCGCCAACCGCCGCGAGCTGTCCCATGCCCACCACGCCATCCTGCGCATCAAGCAGGCGGTCAGCATCCTCACCAGCAACCCGGACCTGGATCTCAAATCGCATCTCCCCGAATTCCTCAAGTTGTGCCAGAGCAAGGAACGGGTAGGACGGATGCTCCGTACCATGAACGATGTGCGCCTGGTCGGCTTGCTGGTGCCGGATTTCAACCACATCTACTGCCATAGCCAGCACGACATCTACCATATCTACACCACCGACGAGCACACCATTACCGTCGTCCGCCAGCTGGCCTACCTGGCCAAGCAGAAGGACAAGGATCTGGTTTCCCTGCAGTCCGCGCTGTCCCAGGTGAGCGACATGGAGGTGCTCATCCTCTCCTGCTTCTACCATGACATAGGCAAGGGCGTAGGGCCCCAGCACAGCATCAGCGGCGCCAAGATGATCTTCGAGTACATGCGCAAGATGGGCATGTCCGATTCCCGCTGCAAAGAAGCCTCCAACCTGGTGCTCTACCACCTGCTGATGAACGAAGTGATCCAACGCCGCGACCTGGATGATCCCAAGACCATCCGCGATTTCATCACCAAGGTGGAAACGCCCGCCACCCTGCACAAGCTCTACGTGCTCACCTATTGCGACGTATCCTCGGTCCATCCCGACGCCTGGTCCAGCTGGAAGGCCTCTCTGCTGCGCCGCCTCTATGAATTGGCCCTGGAGGAGATGGAGCGCCCCTTCCAGGCGGTGCTCAACTCCAGCAGCCTGGAAGACCAACTCATCGAAAACGTCTCCAAACGGGTCTCCGAAGCCGAAGTGCGCCGCCATCTGGAGATGTTGCCCCGCCAATACGCCTCCTCGACCTCTGCGGAGGACGTGGTGACGCATATCCAGCTGCTGGCGACCCTGGAAACCCAGAAATTCAACGCCCGCATCCTGGCGCGCCAGACCCATTGGGAGGTCACCATCGTCGCCAATGACGACGACGCGCTGCTCTCGCGCATCGCGGGCACCATGGCCCATCTCGAGCTCTCCATTCTCAGCGCCCGCATCTTTACCCGCGTGGACGGCAAGGCCATAGACAAGTTCCTGGTATCCGTGCCCGAAGGCGGCCAACAGAGCGCGAGCTTCGAAGAGCGCTTGATCAAGGAGCTCGGCAAGAATTTCCAGCTCTCCAAAGCGGAATTGCAGGATCTGCAAGCGCGCATCAAGCCCAAGCTGGCCTTCGGCAAGGTTCGCGACATGCCGATGAAGCCGGAAGTAACCTTGGACAACACGATCTCGGAGAGTTTCAGCACCGTGGATCTCACCTGCAACGATCGGATCGGCCTCTTGTTCCAGGTTACGAAGGTCTTCAGCGACCTTAAGCTCGACGTGCACGGCGCCATCCTCACCACCGAGGCCGACAAGGCGATGGACGCCTTCTACATCACCGACGGCGACAACAAGAAGATCGAGAACGCGGAACTCATTGATCTCATTACGACTACGTTGATCAAAGAGCTCAGCGACATCTGATCAGCGTCGCGCGCCGAGATGATCGGCGCGATCGATCGCAAAAATATTTTTTCATTTCGTCAAAGAATTGCTTGACTAATCAAGTCAACAACTTTATCATTTGATCATCAGTCGAGCAGATGCAGGATAAATGATTCGCAAGCACACACAGCAAAACGAAAACAAGGGTAACCTCTCAGTTACCCGGACCGACTCCCGGCCAATAACCACGGGCCCGAAACGGTATCCTGCGATTTCCCGTTACCAGCATTATCCGTACAGTCACTCATAAATTTTTTAATGCATGAAGGGAGGTGATTTAATGGCCGCCAAGAAGAAAGCGACGAAGAAAGTAGCCAAGAAGGCTACGAAGAAGGCTGCTAAGAAAGCATCCAAGAAGAAGAAGTAGTTCTTCCTCTGGAGTCACCTTAAACAAGTGACCAGCTTAAGGGAGGTCAGGGATTCCTTGACCTCCTTTTTCATTGTGCGCCCGGCAGGGCGCACTCACCAAGGGGTGCAAGTCCCCTACGAGCCTGACAGGAGGAATCGTTAGCTGCACGGCAAGGGTGTCCCTCGCGAGGGGGAATCTGAAGGAAGCCGGAGG
>JAHFCH010000183.1 GCA_023249635.1 Fibrobacterota bacterium | reverse complement strand
TCCAGGTGATCCGCAAGTTGTGCTCGGACTCCGAGGTCTTCCCATCCGCGAAACCGATGATGCGATTCACCTTGGTGTAGACGCGATAGTTGGGATGCGCGCGGGCGATGAGGGCGGGTTCCGTCTGGAATACCAATTCATAGCGGGCTTTTCCCGAAATGGCTTCCTTGATGGGATTTTCGGCGCTCAATTCTTCCTTGAAATTCTGGCGCAACGCCGGGGAGAGCCGCCGGAATGCCGCGAGACGTGCCTGTTCGATGGTCAGATGGTCATAGTTGAGGAAATCAGTGCTGAAGGTCTTAGTGGCGTAGAGCACCATGTTATCCACTTGGCGCTGTCCGATGCGGCCGGTAACGTAGGTCCGGCCCGTGGAGGAATCGAAGGCGTAGATTTCCTTCCCCTTGCGGAGTTCCCGGAATAGGATCCCGCACAAAGCCAGGTTGGACAACAGGAAGACCATCAGCGCCATCTTGTAGGCCTGGTTTTCCTTGAGCAATCCCGCGAACCAAGGCAGATCGGAACGGTGGTTCTTGCCGAACATCATGGCTTGTCTCCTTTTTTTCCTTTTCCCTTCGCGCGATTCTTCCGCGCCAGGGCGTAGCGGTAGCGGAGGGCGATTTCATTCTCGTCCTTCTTGTCGATGAGCCCTTGCTGTTGCATCAGCGCGCGGGTGGAACCCTCAAGCGCCTGTCTCTGGCTCTGGCCTTTTCGTGCAATGATCGCCCAGTCCGGAGGAATGACGAGCCCCTTGGCACGTTCACTGCCTAGAATGCGAACCGCCTCGCGGCCGATGGATTCGTGTTCGAGCTTGCGCTTCTGATCGGGTTCGAGATCCTTGCGCGTCCGGAGAAGGCCCATGGCTGCCTCGCGCAGGGCCTCCTCCTCTTGTTGGCCCCGGCGAGGCTTGAGACGGAAATTCGGAGGGATGGAAATGGAGGCCGCCTTTTCCGGGCCGACCAGCTTGGCCATTTCCCGGCGCAACTGGACTTGGGTATCCTCCATCCGGTGGGACCGGACATATCCTTCGGCAGCGCGTTTTACCGCTTCATCGCGCGTTTCACCGACACGTTGGGTCAGGCGCCATTTATCAGGGAACGTCAAAGCGGAGGCGGCTTCCGCGCCGACTCTATCCTTCACGTAATCCCGAACGGCCTCCTGCTCGCGGTGGCGGGCCTTCCGGGAGGCGCGGCCCCGCTTCGCCTCATTGAGGGCCCGTTCCGCCTTTTGCAAAGTGGAGGGCATTTGCGACATCATGACTCCATGCCCCAGGTCGCGAAGCGTTGCGCCCGCCTGGTAGATTCCTGATAGCGCTTTGCCCGCTCCCGTTGCCGCGGTACCGTTCGCGGCGAATCCGTCCCGGTTCCGGATCGCGTCGACTATTCTGCGGCCTTGGGGCATTCCCGCTTCCCGCGTCGAATTGTACCGATGAAGGATTCCCGCAACCCCGGCCCCGCCTCTTATTCCCGAACCGGCAATCTGGACCGCTGCTCCTCCCGTGCCGACAGCGACAGCCGAAGCCATACCTCCGATTGCTCCTGCCGTAGACAGGGCCTGTGCGGTGGAGGTGGAAATTCCCTCCCAGATCGAATTTGAGAGGCGCCTGATGCTGAACATGAGGAAGAGGGTCAGGAGGGAGAATACCAGCGCGGTTATGTAGCTGGTATTAACCCCGGCGCTGAACGCTTTGATGAGCCACTGGGACTGTGCCATCAGGACGAACATCAGTGCGCCCACCACGCCCATGAATGCAGCTCCAAGCAGGGAGGAAAACCACCTTTCCGCCACGCCCCTGAAGGGAGGGAACAGATAGAACGGAAGCAGGACCGGACCGACCAGGTACCAGAAGGTGTAATAGAGCGCCTGCAATTTGGACATGACCCAGAACAGGGCCAGCGCGAGCCCTGCGGCAGCCGTTGAAAGGATGCTCGGAATGCTTGCCGCCAAGGCATTCAGGGAAAACCATTTGACCTCGGCGGACTTCTCCTCGCCCACGGCCTTCAAAGCCGAAAGCACCTGATCCATCAAAGTCGCTTCATACGAACTGATGATGGCCGAGGTCATTTTGTGGAATAGTGAAGGAAAAATCTCCACGAACCACGTGTAGTTGAACAGGAATAGAGTCACGAAGACCATTTCCACGGCGATGCCCAGGATGGTCGTAGTCGCCGGGATGCTGTTGAGTTCGTCAAGGAATACCTTCACGAATTTGAGCGCGGCCATGAGGACCAGGATCGCGACTCCGATCAACTGCATCGAGTGGATCAGGGATTGGTATTGGTTGACGATGACGCCGCCGGAATTCACATAGATGAGCTGGAATGGATTCCAGATCGCTTCGACCGAGGCTAGTTCACCTACCGCATCGGTATAGACATCCATGGTTGTGTAGGCCATATCATCCTCCGGATGTTCCACCGGAACCGGATTCGGATTTGGCTGAAGCCGGCGTGGAGTTGGACTGAGGGCCGCGCCAGGTCTCATAGGCGGCCCTGGTACGGCCGGCCGCGGATTGGAGGGCCGCTGCCGCGACACTGGCGCCCTCCGCGGCGCTGGAAACTCCCTGGAAAACCCGTCCCTCGATGCCGCCCCAGATTTGTAGAGACAATACGGGAACGGAAGCCAGGGTGGTGAGGATCAGAAGCGAAAAAACCAGGCAGGTCACTGCATCCAGTGCGCCGCCTGCGCTGAAGGCGTGCGGAATCCATTGGGAGCGCACCAGGATGGCAAAGAGTAGCGGCCCGGTGACGCTCATGAAGGAAACGCCCATAAGGGTGGCGAACCAGATGCGCCCCACATGCCGCAACGCCGGATAAATCAGGGTAGGCAGGGCGATGGGACCGAGCAGGAACCAGAAGGTGAAAAGGTATGCCTGCAATTTGGCCACCACCCAGAGGAAGACGAGGGCGAGGGTCGATGCCAACGCAGCCATCAGACTCCCAACTCCCAGTTCGACCCCCTGGGCCGACCATAGTTTGAAATCCGAGGCTCGTTCATCGCCCATCTGGGCCAGGGCTCCCGCCACCTGGGCACCCAGATCCTGGGCCGCCGAGGATTGGATGCCGCGCCCGATGCCAGTGAAAATCTGGGGCAGGATTCGGACCCACTCCGGGTAGGAGACCAGCAATGCCGCAATCAGAACGGTTTCAGCGGCGAATCCGAGGATGGGTGTGCTCCGCCCCGCGAAGGCATCGGACAGAATGCCGATGACGCGAAGCAGGGCCATGAGCACCAGAAGGCCCGCCCCGAAGGCCATCAGTCTGGGGAGCATGGGGCTAAATACGGGATGTCCATCCAATCCCTTGGCATCGATGATGGACAGGGGATCCCACATGGTGGACAGTTTGCCCAAATCGGACACACCCTCCTCGAACATTTCCTGTAGAGAGGCCATATCAACCTCCTGCAACCTTCCGGATGAATCCGGCCGCCGTATCAAAGCCCCGCCGGACCGAAAGGGAGAAGACCCCGAACAACCTGAAGGAGGACCACACCACGGAGAGCAGGAACGCCAGGGTGACGCAACTGTAGACGAGGGACGGGATATGCCTTTCCCCGGCCATTGCGAGGTTGGTCAGAACGCCCGATACCGATACCGCGGTATAGGCGATGATGCCGAATACCGACAGGAAGGCCGCACCGAGAAGGCCGAGGAACCATCTTTTAGCGACGGCCCGCATTGGCGCGAGAATGGCGAAGGGAAGCAGAAGCGGCCCCAGCATGACCGAAACGGCGAGGTAAAGGGACTGCACATACGGCAGGCCATACAGGCAGGCAATCACGAGGTAATAGCAGGTGACGGTCAACATACCCACCGGAGTCAGTAGTTCCAGGAGCGCGGTGAACAGGGAAACGGGGTTCTGCGTGGACCCGAGCACGCCCTTCATCAGGTTGGAGATTTCCATGTCCATGGCTTCCAGATCCGCGTTGTGGATGGAATCCGCCAGCACCGAGGCCACCGATATGCAGGTCCGGACACCCAGCCAGTACAAACCGGGTACCGTCAGGAAAGCACCGAGCAACGCGGCCCACACGAAGAGCGCGTTCACCTTTCCCGGATCACGCCCATCGAGGATCGCCGTAAGGCTTCGGATGATCGCGATGGTGAACAAAAGCACCAGCAGACCCGCGGAAATGGGCCGCACCTGGTTCAGCCAATCGCTGAACATGATCGAGTTATCCTCAAGGAACCGGTTCGGCTTCCAGAAGGCCCCGCGTATCGAGGAGGCCGCCAATTCGTTCAGCGCTTCCAAAGGGGTCATGGCTTCACGTCCTCAAGCCCGAAGCGCGAATAGATCCAGGCATCCGGATCGATCCGTATTCCGGAAAGCTTCCCGATTTCATCGGAAACCACCTTCGTGGTCCGTTCCTTAGCCTCCAACTTTCCGGCCGCCAGCTTTCCCCAGAGGATGTCCATCCGTGCGATACGGTCTCGGACAAGGGAGCGTCGTGCGGCGATCTCGTACTGCCGATTGAGGATGTCCTGGCGTATGGATACCTGATCGGTATAGCCTGACTTAGAATCGAAAAGGGCCTCCCGGATACGGTGATCCAGAAACTGAGCGCGGCTCATGCCCGGCACTTCCTCCGAAGGCGACAACTCGGCTTCCGCCAACTGCTGGACGGTTCCGAGGACGTCCAGGCTTTCCTGAAGGACCAGGAGCGGCACCTTTTCGCTTTCCGAGGGTTCGTCCGTGTAGTTGAAGCCCTTGACGGCGTGCCTGTTGAGTTCCGCGATGTAGTCGGGGAACAAGATGTCCTCGATGCCCTTCAGAAAATCCTTGCGATCTATTCGGGAGATCAGGAAATCCCAAATGGAAAGCCCAAGCCGCCGCCCATGCTTGATGCGCCATTCCATCTCCCGGGAGAAATCCCGATCAATGTCCCAGAGGTCGGACATCTCGAAGGTCTGGGCGAAGTCATAGGAGTCATCAGCGAACCGCAGGGATTTCCGGGTGTAGGCGCGAATCTTCGGCACCGTCGTGCGCCACTTGTCAACCTTCTGGGAGGCCTTGGATAGTACCGCTGAGGTCTTCTGCTGAACCTTGCGGAGGGTCGCCATCAGGCCAACCTTCGAGTTCTGGTATTTCTGGAAGGTGGCCTGAAGCATATCCTTGTACTTGCCCTGGTCATAGAGCTTCTTGGCCTGCATCGCATCGTGGGTGGATTGGGCGCCGGTCTGTGCCTTGTTCGCCGCTTCCAGGTTGTCCGGGTCGAAGAATTTCCCCAAGGGGGCCGTGGTCTGGTCCGTCTCGGCGTTGATACCGACGGAAAGGGAAAGCGCCAGGGCGAGGATGAAGATTCCCCGAGTGGAATGCTTTTGAGGATGGCGGATGGAGATCATTTTCTCTTCTCCAATTCGGCCGACAGCAAAAGAAGCGGTTGGATTGCCAAGTGGGTCGAAAGGCCGACCCGATTGTATGTGGAAGCCTTGGAGAGAAGGATCTGGGCGTACAAGTCCAGCCGATCCATTTCCTGATGCGCCTCCATCTGGCCCTGGACGAAATCGTTTTCGGCAAGTTGGGAGTTCATTTCCGCAAGGGCCTTGGCTTCGGATGCGTCCATCTTCGCAAGTGTGGAACCCGTCGCCGACAAATGCGCATCAGCGTCATCGGTGAGGTAGGTCATGCGGTCCTGGCGTGCGGCTGTCTTCCCGATGGACGTAGAACGCACATCGAAGGCCAACTTTTCCCGGGACGGCTGCTTGCGCTGGTCATTGCTGAGGGAAACCAAACCAAGGGTTCCGAGTACGGTCTTTCGGGCATCCGTCTGGGTGCCGTCATCGCTCCACCCCAGGTTTTGAACCCATTGGCGGCGTGCTTTGTTCACCCCTGCCGAAGCTTGGCGGGCATTGGGAATACGGTTGTAGAGCAGGTCATCGGAGTGCTGGAAAAGGTTTTCTTCCAGCTTTTCGATTTCAGTGATCGGATTCGAATCCCATATGTCGGCGTGGAGCAACGCTTCCGTGCGTTGAGCGACGGACTGCCAGGCCTGGAGGTTCTGTTCCATGGAATGGGCAAGGCTTGCGGTCAACTGCATCTGCTTGACCAAGGATTTTGCGGCGTTGCGCGCCTGCTGGTACCCGGCGAGCAAGTTGCTCCAGACTTTGCGGACGGACTTCTTGGTATTGACCGATTCGCCTAGCGTGTAGGAGGAGCTGACACCGGGGTCTGCGATGATAGGTAAAAGGAGCGCCAAAACCAGAGTTGCGGTTAATGGCACAAATCTCTTTCCTAGCTTTCGGGAAGAGGAAAAAACAGGCTTATTATTCATATTATTTAAATAATATGTTTATTCGGTGCAGACCACCTTCCGGCTGGATTTTTTTACAAGGCTATGGATGGTGAATTCGGAGTATTTTCAGTGAAAAGGACAGGTAGCAGGCCAAAAAAGAATAAGGCGCCATTTGGCGCCTTATCTGGTTCCATGTGCTTTTTGGTTAAAAGGGTTTTGAAACAGCTATGGCAGCTTTATTGTTCCAGTCCAGGAAGCCTGCAAGTCATATTCGGATTGCTGATAGACGACCTTGCCACTTGAATCGATGGCGGTCTGTCTCCCGTATGGTTTGACGTTATCAACCATCGAAAATAAAAACCGATAAGTTCCCGAAGGCAAAGGCACATCTGGAACTGCCAGGAGGCTGATGGAATACCACTTCGGGAGAGCGCCCGTCAAAACATCAGGATTCGATTTTCTGATCAATCCTCGAATCAAGAATTGACCTGCACCGGTTTGGTAGATCTTGAAATCACCGTATCCAACAATGCCTACGGATTGAAATGCCCCATCGTGCCTGCTCTCAAATGTATACCGAATGGTATCCCTCGACAGGTTAAGGGAAACGAAGTTTGATTCGCCTTGATATTCCTGCGAGGGCTCAAGCTTGAACTTTGTCGGAAGTTCCTTCAAGGCTTCAAAAGCAGAGGTATCAGATGTCCGCGACAAATTTGTCGCGTATGGGTTCCCTTGATTGGCCAAGGGAATGTTTTTTCCGGACGAAAGACAGGATGTTAACGCCAAAATTCCGGAAGCTAAAAGCGGGAAAAGCAGGAACCGGGAATTCAAAGGAGTCATCATCATGCCATAATATCTTTTCTCGAATAAATGTTCAAATTGAGAACCAACTCAGAACGTATTTCTGAAGAAGTCCTGGGCCAGGGTAACCTTAGCATTTGAACCCGCATGAAAAATTGGGGCGGCAGTGCCTTTTCTCAAGGTAAGGCCACCGGTAAGGTTACTTGGCGTTCCCAGGTAGCTACCTCCGAATGTTGCGACCGATGACCCAATTAGCCATCCATCTGTTTTCAGGCTCACTCCGGTATTGGTTGATAGTCTCTTAAATACCAACCCGGAAAGCAAACCGGACTGAACATCCTTCACCAAGTACATGTTCCCGCTACCATCAATTACCGATGTTCTTTGCCCCTTATACGAAATCGTGAATCCGCTGCCAGCCTGAGGACCGACATGGATCACGCCGGTTTCTACCGGAATCGACTCGTTGTTTTTATTGTCTACCGCGGTAACTGCGTATTGGTAGTCCTTCCAAAGGGAGGCGGAGGCGTCGGTGTAACTCGTACCAGTGATGGGGGAAGCGGTAAGCAATTTTTTATTGAAGCCGCCGCTGAGTTCTTGATAAATCAAATGCCCCTTGATATCCGTATCCTGGCTCTTAGTGATGGTGATGACGGCCGTTTTATTCGGCTGGCCGACAGCCGAAGCGGAGGCGGGAGGACTTACCTTCGCGTCAAGTACGGCGCTGCCAGTGATACCAGCACCGCGGGGAAATGTACGTGGTACGCTTGAACCTTGAAAATACGGCTTTACGGTTACGTAATACGTCTCGCCATGGAGAAGTGTGCCCCCAGGAAAGGTTTCTTTGAACCGGTAGCTTGCGGTCGCAGTCAGATATGTCCAATAAGGGATACCTTTGAAATTACCAATTGAAACGGAATAACCTGAAGCTCCGGAAACCGCTGGCCAAGATGCAACAATATTTCCCTTATCCGAGGAAACAGTAATCGAGCTGGGGTTTCCAAAGGCCGCCGAATTATTCGGCGTATTGATAATCATTGCCGGATCCCCGAAAAGCATTTCATCGCCGAACTGGGTAACTCGATTATTTCTCGATTTATTGAACGGGAACTTCGCATTACTATAAAGTTTTGCGCTCCGGAAATCATCACCAATAATGCTTCCGCCTCCATACACAGCATTCAACAGGCGCTTATTGAACTCCGTGTTCTCTTCGAGAGTGGAATTGTACCTGACCCCAATAACGGCAACCGGCCCCTTTGTGGCATTGAGTAAAACGTCTTCGATTAAATCGCTATTGCTCGCGAAATAGCCATCTGAATAGGTGCTGGAACCGGAAATAAGCTTTAATATCTTCTGGCGGTCGGCGTAGTCTGCTCCGTCGAAATCCAATTTATCGCAAATATTCGCGGCAAGTATGGTGAATTGACCAGACGAGACTGCCGGATAATCGTCGATATCGTCATCGGATGTCGATGCGGTCCCGGAACGATTATGGTTAAGATATGCAGGATTAGGCTCGTATTTATTCCTGTATCGCATGAATGGGGATAGCTCCCCAATCAAACCTACTGCGGACCCGTATAGAGTAAGCAAGTGAGCCTTGCCATTTTTATTAAACAAGTCGGGTACCTGGTTGTAGTAGGCTTTTGCAAGTGTAATACCGGATGGGATCTGAAGAGGATATTCCTGCTCGAATGGTCGCCTGGCCCTGTCCGGGGGGGTGTATGAATTCGGGGCATCGTCAATCAACCCAAGAATATTTTTCTGAAGCGTCGAGATCGCAGTTGTGGAGGTAGTCAGATTTGTATTGTAGGACGCCAGCTTGGAAACGAAATTTTTCATCTCCGTCTTATTCCGAACTGGGATTCTACCTACCATGGCTTCTGGAACGATATGAGGCTGGTTATCCGGAGTCTTATTTACATCGTAGTCGAAAGGTAATGTCATATCACCCTCGTAATTCCCATAAAAATCGTCGCTGGAGATCATTCCATTTTCATTCGATAAAACGCTGGGGATAAAAGCATTTTTGTAGTCGGTGGTGGCGACAGGGGCCCCAAAATAACCCGAAAGGGAGAAATGGTCGCTATTTCTGCCTTCCCTCGATGGCCCTGGAATGAAATTCAGATACCTTGAACTCGCGTAATTCTTGTCCTCTCCGACGCCGGCTTGGTTCTGGGACATTACTGTAGCCGCCATACCGTTCGCGTCGCCAACCAACAAGACGTACTTGAGAATCTTGCCGCCGGCAGTATAGGCCGTCTTTAACGAATCGCGGATCCTTCTCTGGGAGTATGCTGTGGAGAGATTCGAGAAGTTTGCATCTGTAACCGAAAGCAAGCCTACCTTGAGACCTTGTGCCTCCTTAAGCGCGATCAGCTGATTTTCCCATGTGGCGTCACGGAGCACCGAATTGACTACGATGATATAGGTCGCCTGATTTAAAGGGACCAGCGCAGTATGTGAAGTTGAAACGAGCAGTGTCCCGAATAATAATGAACAGATCACCTTATTCATTTCGATTCTTCTTTTCGATAAAGGAGAGAGGTGCCATCAGCGTGTCGTAGGATTGAATGGATATACGTTCTGCAATTGGTTGTATCCCGGGGAATAGTTTCTTCGAGAAGCCGGGGCTCCACCGCAAGAAACAGGATTCAGTAAGTCCGTGCTCCCGAAGAGTTGGTAGCTATTGAACCGAATATAGAGAGCCGAAAGATTCGGATCATTCTCCTCGGTAGCCATTGGGCTTAAATGCCAGAAGAAAGTGTCAGCATCACTGAGCGCAGGGGCATAGAAATCCCACCGGTAACCGCCTTTGGTGATATTTCCCTCCGATAGCTTGCACGTAGTAGACGCCGGCGACTTTATGTAGTCTGCCACCCAGACAGCTTCTCGTACCTTGCCATCGCTATATTTGTGCAAGACTGACGGCCGGCCTTTGAACTCGATGCCATCGTCATACCAGAATTTGCAAGTCGATTCCTCTATGGAAATTCGCGCAGAATGCGCCAATTCAAATGCTTTTTCAAAGCTGTATCCAGGTAAATCTCGAGTGTTGTAGACAGTATTGTCGTGGTTAAGACCAATCGCATGTCCCATCTCGTGGATCGCGACTCGCGTGAATGAAACCATGTGGGCATTGGGCGGGTTGATTGGTAGTACGTCGTTACTTGCTTCGTAAAAATCATCGGGATTCAAAGCCATTGTGTGCTTCGATTTCGTGAAATCGAAAAACATTTGCCATGGCTGTATGGCCCAGTCCTTTGCGGATTGTGAGTATACATATTGGGTAATCCCGATTGTGTTGCCGCTGGGAAATACTCCAGCAGCGCCTAGACTGATTTGCTGGACTACTTTGTGAATTGCGCTTGTGAAGAACTTATTTCCTGTAAGGCTGGTGACAACGTGGTAGGTTGAGGACCAATTCCCGTTGTTGTACATGTACAGGCTACCACCAGAATTGTTCCAGAAGTTAGCTGCCTTATTAACTAGGGCTACTTCGGCAGAAGTGAAATCCGCCGTTTCAGCCAAACCCGATTCCGATTTCTTTATGATGTAATATGGAACCTTGACTGCTTGTGGATCACTGCACGGAACAGCAGCACTCGGAGCGGCCATCGAATAATAGTCCGGGGATGTTGGCGTGTAATCGTAATAGAGGAAGCTCGTTTTACCATCATTGAGATTGGATTTAAGCTGATGCGTGACTTTCAAATCCCCTTTTACCATTGAGGATTGTGTGGAGAGTACTGCGGCAAATCCCGATGCTTCCGTAAGTACCCCGATTAAGGCCGCTTTTACGATGATGTGAAGCGAATGCATGGGTTTCCTACCTATCCGGGGCTAAAGAACGTTTCCACTGATTGCTGTTCATGACATCCGAACCGATATGGATCGATTCATCGTTTTCGAGGATGGTGAAATATTCCGGCACCGGGTAAACCGTTTCAGGGTTTTTCATTAGCAAGAGACCTTTGTCTCCGATTTTTGGAAGGCGAAAGCCATATGCGCTAGCCGTTGATACGCCAGGTAGAGAAAGTGTAAGGGTTTGTTTTCCGAGACGGCCCTTTACGTCTTCGAGCCAAGTGAATACGACTTTGGCAGAGGACTCGCCATCTTTCGATTCGAAGGTCAGCGATTGTACTTGAACTTTGACTACGAGGGGAGCCCGGCGTGCTCCGTTTACTCCGGAAAGGTCCGCTTTGGCTTTAAGGACGTTCAGGTATGCTCCAAGCGTCTTCGAACTAGTGGTCGTAACGTTTCCCATTTTTTCGCGAAGAAGCAAATCTTCGAACAGGGCGGAGCCGATCTTTTCATCGTTTTCCGGTTCTTCATCTTTCCACTTCTGGTTTTGATTCTGTATGAACCGCTCTTTGAATGAGATTGGGCCGCTCTGAGAAAGGGCGCTTTCATCATAAAGGGAGACTCTGTTCTTGAAAACATGGCCTATGGCGAAAGGTTCGCTGGATTTGAACATCTTGTAATGGTCGTAATACTTGAGGAGTGGCAGGACAACTTCAGAGCCTACTCGAAGTAGGACCATTTCATTTTCGGAATCGGAGAACTTCAGGTCGCCATCAAAGCAGCCGTATCCCATTATTGTTACGACATCACCAGAAGCCAGCTGGTCGTCTGAATTCTTAAGAATGTCCCAAACCTTGATCTTCGTCTCGGTCATTGCGATAACCCCGCCTGCAAATTTGCAGTCAGAAGCTATGACCTTGCCATGAACAATGTGGGTTGCCCTTTCCAGAGGTGTAAGCTGAAATGAAAATAGCGGGGTAGCAATTAACGCCACAAAGCTGACTAAGAATAAACCCTTCATTGGTGTCCCAAATTTTATCTGTGGCATTGGTCAGCTACTCTTTTTTTCTCGATTCAAGATCCTTGATTCTGCGCTCTTGCTCGATTACGACGAGAGTCAGTTCTTCAATTTTTTCAAGAAGCTTGAAGTTCATCTTCGTGAGATCGAATCCCTCCTCCTTAATCTCCTTGGCGCTGGGAACTCCGGGAAGGTGGTGATTTTTCTCAATATATGTGCGGACCGAATCGAGATCGCCTCTGCGGTACTCGGGAGCGAATACGTAATCGGGTGCTTCAAGGGTCCAGTCTTTTATCTTGACGGAAGTGGCCTCGACTTGTCCGGCAACGGTCAGGCTTGTTTGGGCAAATCCATTCCCACAAACGAGAATCCCGAATCCCAATACGAGAAGCGGGAGGACGTTTATTGTTCCAAGCAATCTCTTCGTGTTCATTTTCATAACTCCGGAGTGGTTGAATTATTTTTTGAGGCTCTGGATTTCTTGTTTGAGCGCGTCGATCTGGGTTTGCTGCGATTGTATGCAGCCGACGAGGATGGGAATCAGCCCGATATAATCGACTGACTTATAAGATTTCTGGCCCGTTGTAGTCTTTCCGTTCGGCACGACCACGGGCACATTTGATACCAATTCCGGGTAAACGGTCTCAATATCCTGGGCAAGGAATCCATATTTTCTGCCTCCAGGGAGGCTTAGTTCCGGGATTTCATTTGAACGCAGCTCATAGGATTTTGGTTTAAGTTGAGACAACTTCCCAAGAGGTGAAGGAATATCGCTGATGTTTTTCTTCAACGCCACATCAGATGCATTGGATAGCGTCCCCGTGATGTAGACATTGCCGGAAAAATACGCGGCATAATTTGTGCCATCATTACCATAGCTGTATATGCCATAATTGGTTTGGCCCCCGTACGCAGAGAAGTACCCTCCGTAACGGACCCCGGTTCCCGAAGTGGATGCTTCACCCTGTACACCGATGTACGAGGCTTCTCCTCGGACTCCGATTCCCCAGTTAGCGGAGGGCTTCGAAATCCCATGAACTCCGACGCGGTCGGCAGCTGAAGTAGAGGTATTGGTCGAGGAAAAGATATCCGTATTCGAGCTATTGCCCTTTACGGCAATATCCTGAGCCATGGTAAATGAAAGTGTCGAAAGCACTAAAAAGGGTGTTAACCTCATTTTCGCTCCATTCTGGAAAAACAATTGGCGCCGAATCGAAAGACACAAAACCAATGAGACATTGTACTTCAAACATGATGTTATTCCAATGCCACCGGTTTGTAAAAAGTTGTACAGAAAAATTGGGACGAATCCTAAGACGGATCCGTAACTGGCTTCTGAAAAATTTTGGGCTTTGAAGTCAGAATGGCACAAGAGGCCGATTACAATGGCAACTCACAACGCCTCTAGATCTAGCGTTGGATAGTCCTAACAAGATTACCCGCCTCGAACAACACATTTGATCGCTGGTTGCGCCAATACTCCTGTTGATAGGCGAGGATTGCCAAGGCGGCAGCCCTCCCCTGGGCAATACAGAGGTCCATGTTCAGGAGCGTTTCCGCCATCTCCAGCTTCTTGAATTCGATCTTGTTCTGAAGATGGAGTAGGTCCGATAGGGACGTATTGGCCGACGATTCCGACGTGTTCTGCTTCCCAGGTTTATCTACATCGTTGACCGGTGACGGGACCTTATCCGGATCCGTAGGGTCATAAATTGGCCGCTGGAAATCCTTGCTCGTAGAGCGGACGGTTCTGTTCTTCGATTTCGGCAATTTGTCCTTGGCCGCAAGCTCCCATTCCGTATTCAAGGCCGCGAGATCTTTCTGATGCTGATCAAGTTTCATTCCGGTTGAAGAGATTTCCTCCCCAAGGTTCTGGGCTAGGTCAGTAAGGAAGGCTATCTGCCGATCCTCGGCAGTCCCACCAACAGCCGGGTCCAGGATCTGGTTCTCCAGCGATGAAATCTGGCTTTCCAACATCGAGGC
>JAHFCH010000182.1 GCA_023249635.1 Fibrobacterota bacterium | reverse complement strand
CTCGGAGTAATCCCGGTGCTGGCTGATTTCGCGGCCCAGGAAGATCTCTTCCTGCTTTTTGCCGTAGGAGAGCGGTCCCAGATCGGACATGCCCCATTCGCACACGTATTTGCGGGCCAACTCGGTCGCGCGTTCAATGTCGTTGGAAGCGCCCGTGTTCTTCTGGTTGAACAGCAGCAGTTCGGCGCCGCGCCCGCCCATGAGTATGGCGATCTTGTCGAGCACGAAGCGCGAGTCGACCGTGTACATGTCCTTCTCGGGCAGCTGGAAGGTGATCCCCAAGGCTCGACCTCTCGGGATGATGGTTACCTTGTGCAGGGGATCGGAATAGGTCACCAGCAACGAAACCACCGCATGGCCCGCTTCATGGTAAGCCGTGGTCTTCTTCTCTTCGTCGGTCAGGATGCGCGAGAGGCGCTCGGTCCCGATCATGATCTTGTCTTTGGCCTCTTCGAAGTCGACCATGGCCACCTGGTTGCCGCCGAAGCGGGCGGCCAGCAGGCAGGCCTCGTTCACCAGGTTCTCCAAGTCGGCGCCGGACAGGCCCGGCGTTCCCTTGGCGATCTTGGATACGTCCACGTCCTCGCGGAGGGGAACCTTGCGCTTTTCCAGATGCACGCGCAGGATGCCTTCACGGCCCTTGGAATCGGGCAGGTCGACCACCACCTGGCGATCGAAACGGCCGGGGCGCAGCAAGGCGGGGTCGAGCACGTCGGCGCGGTTGGTGGCGGCGATGAGGATGACGCCGTCGTTGCTGTTGAAGCCGTCCATCTCGACCAGCAATTGGTTCAAGGTCTGTTCGCGTTCGTCATGGCCGCCGCCCAGGCCGGCGCCGCGATGGCGTCCGACGGCGTCGATTTCGTCGATGAAGATGATACAGGGGGCGTTCTTCTTGCCCTGTTCGAACAGGTCGCGCACGCGGGAAGCGCCCACGCCCACGAACATTTCCACGAAGTCCGATCCGGACATGCTGAAGAACGGGACCTCGGCCTCGCCGGCCACGGCCTTGGCGAGCAGGGTTTTACCGGTTCCGGGAGGGCCCAGCAGCAGCACGCCCTTGGGGATGCGCCCGCCCAGCTTACTGAACTTGGACGGATCCTTCAGGAAGCCGATGATCTCTTCGAGCTCTTGCTTGGCTTCGTCGGCGCCGGCTACGTCGCGAAAGGTCACCTTGGGACGGTTCTCGTCCATCAGCTTGCCTTTGATCTTGCCGAAGGAGAATATGCCGCGCGGTCCGCCCATGCCGCCGCCTTGCCGGGCCATCATGAACCAGAAGAACCCGATCAATAGGAAGAGCGGGAAGAGGGTTGAGAGGTAACTGAGCCAACGGGTTTCCTTGATGAACTCGACCTTCACGCCGCGGGCGGTGAGATCGTCCAGCAACTTGAGGATGGGGCCGTCGATATCCGGCAGCAAGGTCTTGAACTTGACCGTGCGCGAGGAAAAGGCGCTATGCGTCTCTTTACGCTTGGCCTGCTCGTCCGGGGTGAGCTTACGCTCGCCCACCAGGATATAGCCCTCGCCGATGCGCTGCAATTCAATTGAGGTGATCTGGAGATTGGTATCCGAGATCAGGGCCCGGAATTCGGAATAGGTCTTTTCCTCGACGGGATTCTGGGAGTCGAGCAATTGCACCAGGAAAATGGAAACCAGCACCATGATCAGGATCAGGGAGAGGTTCTTGCGCTTCCATTTATTGCCCGGAGGCAAGGCCTGCTTGGAATCCGGCAGCTGTTGCGGCTTACGGTTCACGGGGCCGTTTTTTTTGTCTTCCACTAGCTTGTTCTTCTGGTCGTCTAGGGGTTCTCGCATGTAAGCACCAACTCAAGGATGTGGGAGGTTGTTCCGCCGACCTTGTAAAAATCGGAAATCCCCAAACCGGGGATCCAGGCGGGAACCTCGCCGGGCATCGCCGCATCTTGCGCATGGCAGGATAGGACGATGGGCAGGGAATCCCTCATAGCGGCCGGAACCTTCTCCTCGTTGAAAAACGTTTTCAATTTGCGCGATCGGCTGCGTAATCCCAATGGGGAAAAGCGATCGCCGTCCAGCCTGGTTCGTATGAGTAATGTACACGAAAAAAGGTCGGCATCAAAGATCGCCCTTTCCTCCATGGACGTCGGGAACACCAGCCCCGCGGGCCTGGGATAACTGCGCGCGTCCAAGGAATATTCCCGTCCGTTCCAGCGCCAACTGGCATGGCCGGAGCCTCCAACCAGTATAACCCTTTGGGCTTGGGGGAGGCAGCTATTTTTTCCCGCGACCCCGGCCGGTTTCCGCTTGGAGACCATTCCCATACAGTAAATACCGCGTTTTTCGCATTTCAAAGCCAGCCCGGAAGCGACCGGCACTTGCAGGGTTTCCCGGCCGGTTTCCCATTGGCGCAGGAACTCCCGCAGTATCTCTTGCGTAACCATCGGAGTACGGGAGCCGGGCACCGGAGACGAAGCTTCCCGGGTTCCGGAGGCCCGGCCAACACCTTCGCGCACCAGTTCCCGCAGCCAGTAGCGGAGGCCGTCGCCGTCCCCTTCCCGGATTAGCGCTGCGATCGCGGGGTGTTCCAGCCGCGGCCTCCCATCACCGTCGTATTGGAGCAATCCCGCTTCGGCCTCGAGGGTGTCGAAGGCCTTTGCGATGGATTGCAGACCCAAAGCCAGGGCCGCGATGCGCGCGTCGAGGCGCGGTTCCGCGGCGCGCAGGGCGGGGAGGTAACGGTGGCGGTACCAATTGCGGTCGATGGAAACGTCGGCGTTGCTGGCGTCTTCGCGCCAACCCGCGCCCAGGGAATCCAGGTAGGCGAGGATGTCGCCACGGGATCGATCGAGGAACGGACGATGGATGGCGCCGCGGCGGAAGGGAATACCCTGCAGCCCCCGCGCGCCGGTTCCCCGCCCCAGACGCTGGAACACGGTCTCGACCAGATCGTCGCGATGGTGCGCGGTCAGGATCCAGCGGGCGTCCGTGGCGGCGGCGGCGGTCTCGAAAGCCCGATAGCGTTCGCGGCGCGCCCACATCTCCACCGATTCGCCCTTGGGGCGCGCGGTCGGATCGAGAACGGAAACCCGCAGGGGCACGGAAAGGCGGCGACAGAGATCCGCAACGAAAGCCGCATCCTCCTCCGACTCGGGACGCAAACGGTGATCGACATGGACAGCGGCAAGTGTAAGGCCCTGGGTGCGGGCCGCGCGGGCGAAAAGGTGGAGCAGGGCTACGGAATCGGCGCCGCCGGAGACGCACAAGAGCAGGGCCGCGTCGGCGGGATTCCACCCGCGCGAGGCGCAGAAGCGGAATACCCCGGTCGGAAAATCGGCGCTCATGGCCGCGTTGGGATCAGAAGGGGGTGACCACGGAGTCGATGACTGCGGGGCTGTAGGGATCATGGGTTGGCTCGGTATGCACCACCACGATGATGGACCGGGCATCCTTCCACAGCACCTTCTTGATGTTGCACACGTCCTCGTGGCACACCTGGTAATCGGTGGGATCGGGCCACACGAACTTGTTGCGGTAGATATGCACGTGGGTGGCCTGCTCGAAATTGAGCCGCTCCAAGGTGAGCTTGAGGGTGGAATCCGGATTGATGGAATGGGAGAGGATGCGCATCTTAGGGCGCAGGACCTGGGCCGAGATGGCTTGCGTGACATCGACGGTATCGGCGGCGGCCGGACGGATGCGCAGCCCGGTGGCATAATGGAGCGCGACCACGATTTGTTTCACCCCATCGAGATCGCCTGCCGGTCCCTTGATGCTGGTGATATCGCCGTCCTTGAATTTGAACGACTTGATGGGCCGCATCCCGCGGGCGTCGTGTACCATGGGATATCCGAATCCGGGCAGGGGATCGTCCAGATCATAGAGTTTGAAATTCTTGTAGGAGAGCGTGATGTTGACTTCCCCATCCTTGGCGAAGGCATCGTCGATGCTTACGGAGGAATGGGCCGGCGCCAGCGCTTCGCCCGCAAGCATGGTGTCCTTGACCTGGATGGGCAGGGGCTCATGCGAGGGATCGCGCAGATCCACGATGAAGAGGGATTTGGGGATGAGATGGCCCACTGGAACCGTGGTCTCGTAGCCGTCGAGGACCGCCTTGTAGGGTCGGGGATCCTGCCCGGAATCGGTTCCCGCGAAGATATGCCAATGGTTGCCCGCGCCGGTACGCCGGGGGATGATCTTGATGCGGATGGAGTCCCCTTCACGCGCTGCGTCGATGATCTCGATGGCAGGCCAGGTATTGGTGACATCCGGGAACAAGGCGGTTTCGGAAGCGGACTCCTTGCCCGAGGGGATGAGGGAAAGGTAGACCAGGATATCCTTGCGATAGCCTTCCACGCGCAGTAGCCAATGCTTGCCCGCGGCATTGCCCAAATCGAAATGGATCTTGTCCGTGGGATCCCACGAATCGTTGTCGTACAGGAACGCGAGCTGTTTGGAGGTATCCGCGCGATCCACGGCGGTGATGATGACGTGGGTGACGCTGTCCGGCACATTTGTCAGGGTCAGGGTGGCTTCTTCGCCCGCCTTATCGAACAGGCAGCCGGCCAACGCCACGGCGGCGAGGCAAACGCCCGCGAGGCCCAAGCGGAATACGGAGCGTTTAATCATGGAGGGCAAAGCTTTTCACCGGGGGATCGAGAACGGCCACGGTTACGCCGGCCGCGGCGCCGGCTGCCAGGACTCCGCCGCCAATCCACCACCATACGGCATGGCTATGCGGCTTGGAATCGGCGACCGCGGGAGTCGGAAAAGGAGCGGGTGCCGGAGCAGGTTCGGCCGCAGGTGCGGGGACCGGAGCGGGAACGACTGCGGCCGCAGCGGGAGGCGGGGCGCTTTCGCCTCGAGGGGCCAATCCCGGATTGAGCTCGAAGAATTCCTCGCGGGCTTCCTTGAACACGGTGCGCGCGGTTTCTCCCGGGATCAATTCCGTGATGGAGGCGCCGGGATCGAGACGGAACATCTGGTTGAAATAGTATCGGCCCTTCTCGCGCTTGGCCATATCCGTCGCGTAGATGATGCCCAGGTATTTGAAGGCCAGGATGCTGTCCGACTTGTCCAGGAACATGGGCTTCTCGCGGCCGTCCCTGAGAAAGAAGATCACCGAATCCAGATCCCCGTTGCGATAGACCGACTCGATGCGTTTCTTGGGGAGTCGGGGAACCTTGGCCTTGGACGTTGCGGCGGGGGCGGGAGCAGGGGCGGTAGTCGATTCCGCCAAGGCGCCTGCCAGGCAAGCGGCCATCACGATTGCGCCGATGCGCGGTAGCGATCCCATGGGCATACCGTAAAAGCTACTTAAAAGCCTGGTTACGCGGCTATGAGGAAGATCACACCCGGTCGGGAGGCTGCAGGGGTTGGCCCTGGATTTCCCAGCGGCCGCCGTCCCGCTTCCGGAAAAAGCAGCTCTTGAAGCCTTCATGGCATGCCGATCCCACGCCTTGCGGCAGGACACGGAAGAGCAGGGCGTCGCCGTCGCAATCGATGCGGGCGCTGACCACCTGCTGGGTATTGCCGGAAGTCTCGCCCTTGACCCAGAGTTTCCCGCGCGAACGCGACCAATAGGTCATGACCCCGTTGGCCAGGGTAAGCCCCAGGGATTCCCGGTTCATATGCGCCAGCATCACCACTTCGCCGTCGCGATCGTCCACGGCCACGGCGGTAACCAAGCCGTCGGCGCCGAATTTCACGGCGGCCAGCAGGGCTTCGATCTCGGGCGCGCCCGGGGCCGTCGGGGTAGCGCCGGCGTTACTTGCGGACATGGCCCTTCCCTTCCACCAGCCAGCGGTAGGTGGTGAGGCTTTCCAGCCCCATGGGGCCGCGGGCGTGCAGCTTATCGGTGCTGATGCCCACCTCGGCGCCCAAGCCGTATTCCCCGCCGTCGGCGAAGCGCGTGGAGGCGTTGACCATCAGGGAGGAGGAATCCACCCCGGCCAGGAAGGCCTTCTGCACCTTGAGCGACTTGGCCAACACGGCGTCCGTATGCCCCGTGCCATGGCGGTTGATATGTTCGATGGCTTCTTCCACCCCGTCCACCATGCGCACCGAGAGCTTGAGATCGAGGTATTCCTCGTCCCAATCCGCTTCCACCGCAGGCTTCACGTTGGGATGCAGGTTGCGGATGAACTCGTCCCCGCGCAGCTCCACGTTGTGCTCCACCAGGCTATCCAGGATGCGCTTGACCTGCGGGGGCTTGATATGCCCGTCGATGAGCAAGGTCTCCATGGCGTTGCATACGCCCGGGCGTTGCGCCTTGGCGTTGACGACGATGCGCTCGGCGGCCTTGAGATCGGCGGTCTTGTCGATATAGATGTGGCACAGGCCCTTGTAATGCTTGATGACGGGGATGCGCGCCTTCTCTACCACGGAATGGATCAGGCGCTCGCCGCCGCGCGGGATGACCAGATCGATGTTCTTGGTATCGCGCAAGAGCTCGTCCACCAGCAGATGATCGGACATGCCCACCAATTGCACGGCGCGCTCGTCGATGCCTTTGGCCTTGAGCGCCTCGTGGAAGATGCGCGCGAAGACGGCGTTGGTGCGGGCCGCTTCTTTGCCGCCGCGCAGGATGACGGCGTTGCCGCTCTTGAGGCACAATGCGCCGCCATCGATGGTCACGTTGGGCCGCGATTCGAAAATGAACAGGATGGTGCCGATGGGCACGGAGACGCGGGAGATCTTGAGGCCGTCCTTGCGCTTATGCTTGCCCAGGACTTTGCCCAGCGGGTCGGGAAAGGAAGCGATGGACTTGACGTTGTCGGAAATCCCCTTGATGCGCGAAGCCGTCAGTTGCAGGCGATCGAGCATGGCCGCGGACATGCCGCGTTGCTTGCCTTCCGCCATATCCTTTTCGTTCTCGGCCAGGATTTCCTCCTGGCGGACGATAAGCGCGGTGGCGACGGCCTTGAGTACGGCGTCGCGCTTGGGGCGCGGCAAACCGCGTAATTGCCGGGAGGCCTCCCGGGCGTTGGTGCCCAATACGCGGGCATAGGCGGAGATGTCTTCCATGGTCTGGTTAAATGTATACAGGATCGGCGCGGACGAGAAGCGCGGGCCCGGCCGGATAGGGCTGCTGCAGGGTGCGCGCGGCCGTGATCAGCGGGATTGCGGGTAGCGGATACCGGTGGGTAAGCGGATTACGGATGGGAAGCGGCGGCCATCGGGGCGACGCGCCCCTGCGGTCCAGGAGCGGGTCCGGGCGGCGGCGGCAGGGACCGGGCCTGCGGAAGGGGAGGACGCTGGGGGTGCGGCGGAAACCGGGCCGAGCGCGGTGGTGACGACATGCAGGCGCTTGAGGCGGAGATGGCGGAAGGCGGCCACATAGCCCGGGGCGTGGAATTGCAATGCCACCGTTCCGGGATCGGATCTGGGTACGGGATTGAGATCGCGGTAATCGAAGCAGGTCGCGCCATTGCGCTTAAGCACATAGTGCGGACCATCCACCAGCAATTCATAGTGCTCCCACCCGCCAGCGGGGACAGCGCCCCGGCAATGGGTCGAATCCGGAGGCACTATCCGGCCGGTGCATTCTTCGTAAAGGGCTCCGTATTTCTCCGGCCCGATGTCCGCCTGCAGACCGCAGACCTTGTAGGGCCAATTCCCTTTTCCGGTGTCGGCCACCCGCGAACGGAATTGGATGCCGGTGTTGGCCTCGCCCGTGCCTTCGACGCGCACGTCGGCCTCCAGGGCGAAATCGCTTTCCAGCGTCTGCCAGATGAGGAAACTGTTGGCCGCGATGGTCCCTTTCGTCAGGATGGTACTGTCCTTGACCTGCCAGTGGGCCGGGTCGCCCCTCCAGCCGGCGAAGTCCTTGCCGTCAAAGAGCTCGATCCAGGGGCCGTCGGCGGCCCAGGGAACCGTTGCGGACGCGCCCAGGGCCCCGATCAACAAAGCCAGGCGGAAGATTCGATGCGGCATATACCCCCCGCCACAAGGGTAAGGGGAAAGCCGTTAGACCATTTGCAGAAGGGAAGGGAGATATAGGAGTCCGGAGGGGAGCGGGAATGGGGCAATTGGAGGCATTTCGGGCGGCAAAGTTCTCCATCAGGTGAACCCTTTCGGGTACCCGAAGCCGGTCTGCAGATACGCTTATATAGGCTAGGCTCTATCTTACGGCCATGACCGGAGATATGAAGATGAAAAACCTGACAGCTCTTACAGCCCTTGCCTGCCTGGTTTGCGCCGCAACCCCCGCCCTGGCCCAGTTCCCCACCGGGATCGTTTTCACCCCCGTATTCGGTACCGACGGCGGGAACCATTTCGACCATGCCATGACCATGGACGAAATGCCGGGCAAGCCCGGGTATTTCCTCGTCACCGAAGCGGTGAAGGGGAAAATCTGGCTGCTCGCCCCCGGGGCATCCGGTTATACGAAAACCCAGTTCCTGCAAATCTCCGTCAACCCGACGGATCCGGACATGGGCCTGGGCGGCATCGTCTTCCATCCCGACTTCGCCACCAACCATAAATACTACGTGAAGTTCGGCGATGCGAATTCCGCCGCCCGCACTCTGAAGCTCGCGGAGCGGACCGCGTCGGCCAATTTCCTCACGGACTCGGGAACCCAACCCCGCATCCTGCTTTCCGTCCGGCAACCGGACGAGTTCAAGGATCACAATGGCGGCGGCCTGGTTTTCGGAACCGACGGCTACCTGTATATCGGCATCGGGGACGGGGGCTGGGACGTGGTCACGCCCGATGTGCATAACAACGGTCAGAACCGCGAAGTCCTGCTCGGGAAAATCCTCCGCATCGACGTGAACCGCAAGGATCCCGGACTGGAATACGGCATCCCCACGGATAACCCGTATGTTACGGACGCGAATCCCAATGTCCGCCGGGAAATCTACGCCTACGGCGCGCGCAACCCCTTCCGCATGACGCGCGATCGGGTCACGGGCGAGATCTATATCGCCGATGTCGGGCTCGACAAATTCGAAAAGGTGAATCTGCTCCGCAAGGGCGCCAACTACGGCTGGAAGCTGCAGGAATACACATACTGCTTCAAGCCCGGTACCTGCAACGACATCACCGTGGATAAGCCCGCGGGCTACGCCTCTTTCGGTCCCGTCAAATGCTTCATCGGCGGCCAGATCTACCGCGGGGATGCGACCTCGCCTTTCTACGGCGCCTACATCTTCGGCGACCATATGATGAAACGGCTGCTGGCCTTCAAGAAAAGCGCGACCGGTCCCGTAGCCGTTACCGACATGATGACGACGCCTGCGGAAATGACCGGCTTCACCCTGGACTCCCAGAACAATCTCTATATGGTCGCTTATGAAGGCACCATCTATAAGTTGGACCACCCGGCCCTGAAACCGGGCGTACCGACGGCGCTTGCGGCACCGCGCGGACACCTGGCTTTGTTGGCCGATAAAGGGTTTGGGATCGGATTCCGGTCCGGTACCGTTTCCGTTACGGGATCCTTAGGGATTTTCGGCCTGGATGGGAAGCGTCAGGGCCGCCTGGAGGCCGATGGAATGGCGGGTAAGTCGAACCGGCACGGTACCGGCCTGGCGATTCTCGCGCCTACTCCTTGAAGGTCAGGTAGTCTTTCCGCTCCCGGCTCCCCTGCCGTTCGCTTCCAACACGCGAACCATCCGCCCTGAACCATTCCCAGGAGCCGATGGGGGAAAGCCGTGGTTTAACCCCTGCCGGAGCCAATCGCCCTTCCAGCCCCGAGGAGGAGGCGATTTGCTTCGCGAAGAATTCCCAGGTAACCGCGCTCGCGGCCAGGCCGGTGGCGGCGTTCGGGAATTGGTGGGCCAATCCATCGATGCGGAAGAACCACACTTGGTTCCCGCCTATCCCGTTGCGATGGTAACGCGCATGCGTCCTGGGTTTGAGGAATGCCGTGTCCAGCGAGGTGCACCGGTTGAACCGCGACCAGAAGGCTTCCAGTGAGTCCACAGTGGGTCCGCCGCCCCAGCCGCCTTTGAGGGGCATGCTTCCATCCACGGGAACCGTCGGGTCGGCTAGGCCGTGGATATGGCAGATGGGTACGGGCGACTTGGAGGCGAATTGGCTCCAGGTATCCGCGCTCATCAGGCCGGCCACGGGAGCCGCGGCACGGAATACGTCCGGCGCCTTGCTCGCCAGGGTATAGCTCATGAACCCGCCGTTCGAGAAACCGGTGACGAAGGTATGCGCGGGATTGAAACCATACTCGGCTTGCAACGAGTGCGCCAGCCGGGTAAGGAATCCGACATCGTCGACTTTGCTGATCCGCAAATCCGCGTTCCAATGATTCTTACCGGCGGTATCCGGCGACCCCTGGGGATAGCACACCGCGAATCCCTGCGCATCGGCGATGCTGTCCATTCCCTTAGCCACCTGCTCATTAAAGGTTCCCGTGTACCCGTGCAGGGAGAACACCAGAGGGGCGGCGGCGGATAACCGGGGAGGCGTATGCAGGAGATATTGCCGGACCAGGCCATCGTGGTTGAAGGTAAACAACGGGTTCTTGGCCTGGGGGTGAATCGTTGCAGGCAAGAGGAGAAAAGCCGGAAAAACCATCGCAGGCGATACGCGCATATCCTGAATCCCCCCAAACCAACGCGGCCCCCACGGACGCGCCCCCGTTAGGATATAGCGCGTGCGCCCGCCTAATTATTGTGGAATCGCGTTTGGATCGAGGGTGAATGCGGCGGGTTCGCCTGCTTCAATAACGGGAAGCGACGTGTTCTGCTAGCGCATGCGCGAAGGCCGTTCCGATCCCGCGCGTATCTTCCGGACGCGGGTACCGGCTTTGCTTTCGACCTTCATGAAATAGGATCCCTGCGGAAGCCGCATGGAGCCGCCGCCGAGCCGGGCGACCACGGCTTGTTCCGGATTGGCGGAAGCGGTCTGGAATGCTAGCACGATTTTTCCGAAGCTGTCATAGACGGTTATGCGCGCCGGCAAGCTGGTGACCAGGGACGGCTTTTCCGGAATACCCGTTGCCACCTGATCGCTCAATAACCGGTAGTAGCCGCCCGGGCCACCGTTGAGGTTTTCCGCCACCGTGAAGGTGAGGCTCTGGCCGTTTTTCGTGAAGGGAACGTCGCCGAGGGGCGCGTCCGCCAGTGAATAGGATTTCAAGGTGTAGGTCTTCCACTCCGCGGGCAACGTCAACGTGATCGGCGTGGCCGCGCCTTTCGGCTGGAAAACCCGGATGGAATTCGCGTCCTGGACCATGCCCAGATAATGATCGCCCGCGGACAGCGGCACCTTATTGAAGGCGGTGAATACGCCGGCAAGCGAGTACCCGTTAAGCGCGATGGCCGCTACGCCGTTGGCGGAAATCGTATGGCCATTGACGACATACGGCTGGTTGTTCCAGCTCGAATAGCTGGCGAACGACTTGAAGGTGGTTTTGTAGTTCCCGTTGCCCGCGGCTTCGAAATTCGTGACGGTTTCATCCGCGTACTGCGAGAGCACGTACTTCTGGAATTCCCCCGCGACCTTGATCCAGGGGTTGTCGTCGATGTGCAGCCCGTCCTTGGGGAAATCTTCCGGGGCCGGGGAAGTCGGGGTGTCGGCATACAGGAACACCGAGCTGCTCAATTGGTATCCGTAGGCGATATTCCACCGCAGGTTGGCCTTGCTGTGGGTCCAACCGATCTGCGACAGGCCATGCTGGTAGAGCAAAACCTTATCGCGCAACATCACGCCTTCCATGGGGAAGTAGAACGAGTATGCCGTCGTTACGTCCGGCCAACGCACGTCCCAATCCAGCATGGAGCCCATGAAGGTGGCGAGATATTGCGCCTGTACGTCGATGCCGCATTCCGTGCCCAGGTTATAGGCCTTGGCCGTGGCCAGGTTCGTCTGCACCGCGTTGAAATGGGCGGTGGTGAGCATGGGGTGGACTCCCCATTGATCTTCCAGCAAGCCATCCAGGCCTACGTTGGCGGGCGCGCAGAGCAGATCGCGCTCCTGCTTCGTCCGCTGCAGCACAAAGGCATTGTCCGGGATCACGTCGACTCCGGTGGTGCCGCTGTAGGTTTCGGTCCGGTCGGAGATGCCGCCTACGGTCACTCCCGAGGGAAGGTTTTGCAAGGTCGGGGAGGTTATGTCCCACCAGGAGAAATTCACGTATGGGTAAACCAGGCTGCCTTTCTGGTGGGCATAGCTTACGAATTCCTTCATTCCGTCGGTCGTTCCGAACAGGGGATTGGGAGGGAGGAAATCGGGATACTTCGCATCATGCTTGGCGTTCTGGAACGTCACGGGCAGCAGGATTCCCGGCAGCGGCAATTTATCGACGATGCCGGCCTTCGATTGCGCGAAGGATAGGTTGGCTGCCGGCATGTCCCACTTGTAAACAACTTCGCTGAAGAACCGATCCTTCTTGGCGCCCAGCTTTTCCGCGAGGCTGGGGAATTTGTCGAAGCCATTATCATTGCGGTAGGCAATCCCCGCGCCGATATAGGAGTCCCCGATGCGGATGGCCACCGGTGGGAAAATCCGCGTTTGCCCGGGAGCCACCGCGCAAGAATATTTATGCACCATGATCGAGTTGGCGCCGGCATTGGCATCCATATACCCCACCATGGTGTTTTCCAGATTCTTATCCTTGCCTTTGCTATACAAGGCCAAGGAGCCATTGGTGGTCTGTACCGCCAGGAAGTCGGCGAAAATGTGGCCGGGGTAAACCTCCACGAAGGATTTACGCGTAGCGAAGAAAGCCTTGGAAAGGGTGATGCCCGGGTCGCGCGGATAAAAAGCGTCCTTCACTTCGGCCGCGTTCAGCAGCAGGTTGGCGGGGAAACCGAAAGTATCGATAACGGCGGTGCGCGTATTCATCGCCTGGGCCGCCAGCTCGATCCACTCCGCATCCGATGCCGTCACTTTCACGTCGACGGTCAAGCCACCCGTATAGTGGAAGGTCAAGGTGTTGGAGGCCGCCAGCCAGGTATAGGTCATGGGGCAGGCCTTCGAGTCGACGATTTCGGTGGGCGACCCTCCGGCCCGCGAATACCAGGACGTCCCGTTTTTATTGCCGTAGGCAACTTTCCCGTTGGTCGCCTTGTCCGTGATCGCGACTATGCTGCCGTTGACCTTGTCGAACACGATCTGGTATTTGGCGGCATCGATGGTAAGCTGCGTGGCGCCATCGGTGAACTGCAGGCTCCACGCAGTGTCGCGGGCCGCGACTACCGCAAGGAGACCGATGGGTAGGATTTTTTTCAAGGAGCGTAGCATTTCCATAGGGTCCCCAAACGCCGCTATCCAACCTGGAAGGGCGCAAATTGAAAAATGGTTGCCTTTTAAAGGTATCCGCCCGTACCGATCGCACGCCGGTTTATGGAGACGAATCCCTGAATCCGTTCTCTGCATAGAGAACGAACCAGCGGTATCAGGCCGGGGAGGCCGATCCGCTAGAAAATCACCAACTGGTCGCGGTGGATCACCTCATCCGGACCCTTCCGGCCCAGCAGTTCCGGGATGCGCGCGCTCTTCTGCCCTTTGATCAACATTACGTCGCTTGCCCCATAGGCGGCCCGCCCGCGGCCGATCACTTCACCGTCCAAGGCGCAGACTTCCACGAAATCGCCGGCCTTGAAGGAGCCTTTGCATTCCTTGATACCGGCGGGCAGCAGCGAAGACTTGCGCGTCTTCATGGCGCGCACGCCGCCTTCGTCGAGCAGGAGTTGGCCGCGCGCTTTGGATACGAAGGCAAGCCAACGTTTGTCGCGGCCGATCTTCTCGGGGTTGGGGAGGAACAGGGTGCCCACGGGTTCGCCTTGCACCAGGTCGACCAGGCGCGCGTTATGGCCGCGCGTGAGTACGGCAGGCGTGCCCGCCTCGGTGGCCTGTTTGATGGCGAGCAGCTTGGCCTTCATGCCGCCTACGCTCACTTTGGAACCGGGCTTGTCCTCGGCCAGCTTGAGGATCTCGGCGGTGATGCGCGGCACCACGGCGATGGCTTCGGCATCCGGATTGGTCTTGGGGTTTTTGGTGAACAAGCCTTTTTCGTCGGAGAGGATCACGAGCAGATCGGCTTCCAGGAAATGCGCGACGTCGGCGCTGAGCTTGTCGTTGTCGCCGACCTTGATTTCTTCGGTCGTAATCGTGTCGTTCTCGTTGATGATGGGGATGACGCCCTTTTCGAGAAGTGTCCCAACCGTCTTACGGATATTGTTGAAGCGGGTACGATCGCGGAAATCGTCCCCGGAGAGGAGGATTTGCGCGACGACCTTACCGCGCTTGGCGAA
>JAHFCH010000181.1 GCA_023249635.1 Fibrobacterota bacterium | reverse complement strand
CGCATCAATTGGAAGAGTTGATCCGCGCGGACGAATTCCACGTCGTCGACGCCCGCGAAGGCGTCTACCACCAGCTTCAATTCGTCCAGGCCCGCGACGTTCGCGTTCAGTTGAGGCGCGAGGAATAGCGGGCGCTTACGGTCCCAGGCGGCGATGCGGCCGTTCAATTCGGGAATGATCTGGGAGGCGAAGGAGGCGTAGTCCGGCGCCATCTCCACCGAGGGCAATCCTCCCGACCAATACTTCTGGCCCATAGGCGCGGAGCCGCCCTGCTTGTTGGCGATGCCGATCAGGGATGCGCAATGTAATCCATAAGCGTCCGAGGCCCAGGAGGCATTGCCCCAAACCGTAATCGCGCGGATACCGGTACGCTTCAGATAGGACTCGGTCAAGCTCGCGAAACCCTGGAAGTGCTCGCGGGACATTTTCTCGGGTCGCACGTAGCCCACTCCCGAAGGACCCGAGATGAAGCAATCGTTAGGGGTACGGGTGGAGTAGTAATAGGAAAGGATGTCCGGGGCGAAATCGGCCAGGGCCGGGCTTTGCGTCCAGCTTACCGGAAAGGTTCCGCGCCGCGCGTTTTTCCAACGGTTCGGGAAAAGGTGCTCCTGCTCTTGGAGATTATCGCCATCGCTGAGGATAAGCGCGATATAGATCTTGTTGCCCAGGGCCGGGGGCGCTGGCGGCATGGGTAACGCGGCGGGTACCCGGGTATCGCCGCCGTGCACGGTGGCGTTGCAGAACCAATCGCTGGCGAAGGTCGCCACGCCGTACCCCGAAGCGTAACCCACCCCGGAAGTCTCCCCCGCCCACCAGCCCACGTAGACTCCGTTGGCGGGCATGTCCTTGAAGAGGGAGTCCAGCAGGGCGCGGTCGGCCGGGTTTTCCGTATCCAGCCACACGCTCATGGCCTTGTTGGCCACCGCGTAGTCCATCAAGGGAAAATGCACGCCGGGCTTGAAGCCGGCAAGCATGCGGTGGGTGCAGCGCGTCCAGTATTCGCTGCGGGCCCAGGCCATGGCTGCGCGATCATTCGCGAATCCGCGGTTGCGCAGATCCAGGATGGTCTTGAACCCATAGGGCGCCGCGGACAACGCTTGTTCCATGGCCGGGGAAGCGACTACGCATCCCAGCACCCCCGCCGCCGTGACCGTGGCGTTGATGGTACCGGGCAAGGCGGGATCGTATACGCAGAGGCCAGCGACATCGGCGCGGTATTTCGCGAACAGGGAGAGAGGATCGGCAACGGTGTTCTTGGTGGCCGTGATCTTGTCCGACCAGAAGGTTTTGCCCTCACCGGATTGGTTGCCGTCGAGCAGGTAGATGCGGGGGACGGAGCGGTTGACCAGACCTTGCAGGGTCGCGAAGGCGGCTTTGCGATCGAACGCGGAGCCGGTGATATCGGCGACGTCCAGGGCGCCATAAGCGGCGAAGCGCGGGAATACCTTATCGGCGGGCCAATCGATAGCCGCAACCGCAATTCCGGCACCCGCCGCGACCCCGGCGCAAAATGAAAGCAACCACCCGCCCCGTTTCACCGTAAGCAATCTAGGCGGCCCTGGTTAGGGCGCTGCAAGATTGTCGGGAAGGAACCGGGGGACGATTTATTGCGGCAAATTGTACGCGAAAAACGTCAAAGCGCGGGAGCGGATGCGCGCAGGAGTTTCACCAACTGCCGGACTTCGGCCTTGGGCGCGGCTTCGGCTGAAGTGAAGGCCCGCACCGTTCTATCCAGGGAAGGATCTTCAAGCAGGCGGCACTCCAATCCGGGCATACCTTCCGGCACCGTATATTCCGGGAGCACGGCCACGCCGAGCCCGCCCTGGGCCATGCGCAGAATCCAGTCCTCATGGTTGCTGCGATAGGACGCGTACAGGGCCAAGTCCTTGGCCTTCAGCACCGCCCGCAGCTCTTCCCGCATTTCGCAATTGAGCCGGTCGAGCCAAGCCTCCCCCTGGAGATCGGAGAGGCGTACCTTGGCCTGCTTCGCGAAGCGATGGCCCGAGGGGAAGGCTACCACGTAACGTTCGGGATACAGGTCCTCCGCCCGGACTCCCGACCCGGGAGTGGCGCTCGGACCGATGGCCAGATCCAGGGAGCCCTTTGCCAATTGCTTCATCAATTCGGCCTCGGGTTTCACCAGCAATTCCACTTCCACCCGTGGCGAAGCCTTCTGGTACCGCGCCAGGGCCGGGGCCAGGCGGCGCGGCCCGATGGTCGGCATCAATCCGATGCGCAGCGGCACCTTCTTCAACCTGATGAAACGCACCGCGTCGGCTTTGACCGAGAGGGATTGATCGTGGATGCGGCGGAGGTCCGGCTCCACCAGGCGCCCCAACTCCGTAAGGCGGCATCCGGATCGGTCCCGATCGAATAGGGAACCGCCCAGTTCATCCTCGAGCTTCTGGATGGCCTGGGTCAGGGAGGGTTGGGATACCGATGCCGCGGCGGAAGCGCGGGTGAAATTCCCGTTCTCGCACACCGAGAGGAAGTAACGGATCTGATGCATTTCCATCGGTAACCCCTTTGCTATCCGTTACCAGGTCGCCGAGAGCACTTCCGAATTCCTGATCTTGGCCACGACACCTGCTTCCCATCCGCCTTCCACCAGATCCAAGGCTTTGCCCTTCAAGGCCGCCGCGACATGCCCTGCGAAATGGGCCGCACGGCCGGCCTCGTCCGCGAATACGTCGAAGATGGCGAAGCGATCCGCATCCAGGCGGATGGCGTACCACAACAATGTGCCCGGCTCGCTGGAGCGGATGACCGCACCGGCCCCGGTAAGCAAGGCAGCCAATTCCCCGGCCTTACCCGGCAGGGCCTTGATCTCGATACGCGTCGCCAGCTTGGCCTGGGCGGGATCGTTCCCGTTCACCGCGTAGGCAAGCACTTTGGAATTCTCGACATGAGCGACTACGCCATCCTCCCACCCGCCTTCCACCGCTTGGGGAGCTGCTTGTTTCAAGGCGGCGGCCACCTGTCCGGCGAAATGGGCGGCCCGTCCGGCCTCCTCGGCGAAGAAATCGGCGATGGCGAAACGCGAGGAATCGATACGTAAGGCCAGCCATTGCAGGGTGGCGGGTTCGGTACTGCGAACCAGGCCGGCGGCTCCCCGTAACAGCGAGGCTACGGCGGCTTCACGGGAAGGGGCGGATTGGAAAGGGATGTAAGTGGCTTCGCGGGATTGGGGGGTGGATTGGGTGAGGTTCATCTTTATTCTCCTTTGCCTGGGTTTACTTAGGCATAGATAATCTAATGCTCCATAATTGATAAATATAATACCTGTTTCCTATCTAATGATAGGTTTTACCTATGCATAAAAACCGAAAAAACCCGGAATATTCCGGGTGCAGCGATCCGGGATTCAGGCCGAGGTGCCGGCGCGGGCGCGGGGCGTATCCAGTTCCTTCTCGAAGATGCGGGTCAGTTCTTCCAAGGCGTACTCGAAGCTGTCGTTCACGATGCGGTACTCGTACTTGCCGTGGGCGGCCGCGAATTCCAATTCCTTGGAAGCGTTCTCCAGGCGCAAACGCATCACGTCCTCCGAATCCGCCTTACGGGCCGCGAGCCTGCGGCGTAATTCCTCCAGGCTGGGGGGCAGGATCAGGATGCCCAAGGCTTCCGGAAATGCCTTGTCGAAATTCACCTTGCCGTACACGTCCAAATCCAGGATCACGCTGAGACCCGCTTCCAGGGCCTTGAGGATGGGCGCGCGCGGGGTACCGTAATGGTTCTTGTGCACTTCCATATGCTCGACCAGCTCCCCGCTATCGATCATGCCCTGGAATTCCTCGGGCGTCTTGAAGAAATAGTGTTCGCCTTCGTGCTCGCCCGGGCGGGGCTTGCGAGTGGTGGCCGAAATCGAATAACGCAGCATGGGGAAGCGGGACATGAGCGCATCCTTGAGGGTGCTTTTGCCCGCCCCCGAAGGCGCCGAAAAGACGATCAGACGGCCATGACGTTCAGGCATGCCCGTCTTTCTTCTTCTTCTCCGAGCTCAGGCGCTCCATGAAGGGGATGTTCAGCAACAGATCGTTCTTCTTGGATTTGCTCATATCGTTCTGGGTCGCCTTTTCCCGGGTCAACTTCTCCTGCTCCTTGGCTCGCATCGATAGCTGCACTTCGCGGCCGATGATGGCCTCCACGCGGTTGAAGGCGTATTCCAGGTTGGCCACGGTCCGGATGATGATCATGTAAAGGCCGAGCAGCTCGAGGGTGAGCAGTATGGCGAAGACGATCTGTACCTTGACTTCGTTTTCCATCTTTGCGTGTTTCCCGGTGTTTATGCCGCCGCTTACGCGCCCAACGCCCCCAATTATATGTATTCGCGGGTCGGGGGTGCAAATTCGCGGGGCAATAGTTCCAATTCCGGACGCGTTTTCCGAGGAACCTATGAACTTGGACCGAAATCCGCGTACACGATGTTCACTGTTACCCTGACATGAAGCGCAACCGGCCCCTGCCCCGGTCGATGCCGTACTCGAGCCCGAGCGCGATTGACGCTTCGCGATTTTTAGCTTTTACCGGATGGAAACCCCTGGCTCGCCCCTGGAGCGGATCTCCGGTGCGCCCCTCCGGGAACGGTGGCTCGATCTGGAAGCGCGCTTGCGCGCCATGCCTAACGTCCTCATCGGTTTTTCCGGCGGTGCCGACTCCGCCCTGCTCGCCGCGGCCGCCCGGCGCGTGCTCGGCCGCGCAAGGGTGAAAGCCTGCATCGCCGTCGGCCCATCCCTCCCCGCCCGTGAGCTGCGCGAAGCCCGCGCCTTCGCCGCGCGCCTCGATATCGAACTCAGCGAATATCCCGCCACCGAATTCTCCAACCCCGCCTATGTCGCCAATGGCCCGGACCGCTGCTTCCATTGCAAGGCCGATCTCTTCGCCCACCTGGCCCGCTTCGCCGCCGACGCCCCGCCCGGTTCCGTGCTGCTCTACGGGGGTAACCTGGACGATACCTCGGACTACCGTCCCGGACGCCGCGCCGCCGCGGAGGCCGGCGCCCGCGCCCCGCTCGCCGAAGCCGGCTTGACCAAGGCCGACGTACGCGCCTTGTCCCGTGCCCTCGGTCTCCCCACCGCCGACAAACCGGCCCAGCCCTGCCTCAGTAGCCGCATCCCTTATGGCCAAGCCGTGACTCCGGAAAAGCTCGCCGCCGTGGAAGCCGGCGAAGAGTTGCTCGCCGCCTTGGGCTTCCGCGAATTCCGCCTACGCCACTACGCTGACCCGGAGCGCGGCGACCTCGCGCGCCTCGAACTCACTACAGCCGATCGCGATGCCCTGCTCCCGGAACAAAGGGTGAAACTCGCAGCGGATTTACGCGCCCTCGGCTTCGCCCGCATGGAAATCGACCCCGGCGGATTCCGCCCGGGAAACCTCAATTCCGTCCTCACCCCGGAGGTCCGATTCGGCTTCGGCGAGCGTACACAAGTTGAGGACCACAAAATCCCTAAACCCACCCCCAATCCTTGAAATCAGCCTGATTTGGGGTGTGATCGTATTCGTTTTGATCACGATTTACTCCCAAATTCCGGATTTTCGCGTTGCCTTTTATCGTCTCCTGCCTCATCTTTGAAGGGGATGACGGGAGCCTCCGCAGCTGCCGGGTGGGAGATGAGCGTGCCGACAGGAGGATTCGAACCGTTAAGGTCCAAGAACGGACCGAATATCCCGACGCTAAGATCGGTTTTCGAGTTCATCGACTACCGGAAATTCCTCGACCATCATTACCTGGAAAAGAAGAAGAAGAACCGTAAGTTCTCGTACCGGTATTTCGCCATGAAGGCGGGCATCACTTCGCCTTCCTTCCTCAAGATGGTCATCGACGGCAAGCGCAACCTCACCTCGGGAATGATCGAGAAATTCTGCCGCGCCCTCGAGCTCGACGCCAAGGAATCCAAGTACTTCACCAACCTGGTGCATTTCAACCAGGCGAAGACGGCGCGCGAGAAACAGGATTTCTACGCCGCCTTGCGGGCCATGGGCGACATGATCCGCGAAGAAGTGTTGCGCATCAACCAGTACGATTATTTCGACAAGTGGTACACGCCCATCATCCGCGAGCTGCTGGGCCTGGGCGACTTCCAGGAGGATTTCGATTTGCTCGGCCGCACCGTCGAGCCGCCGGTCTCGCCCGCCGAAGCCAAGTCCGCGGTGCAATTGCTGCTCAAGCTGGGATTGGTGACGCATAAGGACGGCGGACGCTACGTTCCCACCAAGCTGGCCCTGGCCATCGCCAACGACGATTCCGTGGTGAGCCTCTCGCTGCGCACCTATCAGGAATACGCCCTCGAGCACGCCAAGCGCGCCATGTACGATTTCGACAAGCGCGTCCGCCATCTTTCCACCCTGGTGCTCGGCGTCTCCCCCGCCGCCTACGGGGCCATGGTCGAGGAGATCGCGGCCTTCAAGGATCGCATCAAGGCCATCGTCCACCGCGACGAGGCCAGCTCCCGCGTATACCAGTTCACCTTGGCCCTGTTCCCCGTGAGCAAGGAAGCGCCCCGCCCCGCGGCCGCGGTCGCCGAAGCCCGCACCCATGCGGGTCTGGGCCTGGAGGAATTGCGCTCTCCCGCCGCCCGCGCCGCCCGCGCTGAAAAGGGGGTCGCATGAACGCCTCCCCCGACACCCGCCGAGCCGCCGGACCCGGCAGCCCCTGGATGGTCCGCGCCGCTTTTGCATCGGCGCTGGCCCTCGCCCTGCTCGCCTGCAGCCAGCCCACCGATCGCGCCGAGGGCGGATCGACGGACACGGGTAACACCATTGTTGCGGTAACTGGCGCGGTACTGGATTCCGCGGGAGTCTCCGCGGGCCGTTCCGATCTGTCCCTGCGCCGCAAGGATTACTTGGCGCCCATTCCCGCCCTGGGCAAATTCGGGGCGGCCCGCAAGATCGAACGGGATCTCTTCGACACCGTAACCGATGCCTCCGGCGGTTTCCGCCTGGAAGGCCTGGACACCGGTGCGTATCGTTTGGAGTACCGCCAGGGAAACGCTTTGGGTGGCCTCTACGACTTCACCGCCTTCCCGGCCAAGCGGGCCCAGGATCTGAAGGCGCGCAAGCTGGGCAAGGTCGCCTGGGTGGGCGGTCGCGTGAGCCTGCGTCCCGATGCCTTGCGCGGATTCGTCCAGGTATACGGTATGTCCCGCCTGGCCCTGGTGAACACCGCCACCGGTAACTTCGAACTGCTCCTGCCCGCCGGCGATTTCACCCTTCGCTTCGTCGACCCCGAAGCCGGCGCCCAAGGCGTCAAGACCCGCGCGGTGACCGTCGCCGCCGGCGATTCCCTGGACCTCGGCGATCTTAGCCTGCGCGATTCCACCGCGGCCTATCCGGAATGGTCCCATGCCCGCCGATTGTGGATCAACACCACCAAGACCGGCTCCCCCATGGCCGACAACGTCTACGATTTCCCCATGCTGGTACGCCTCGACGAAAGCCTCATCGACTTCGCCCAAGCCGGATCCAAAGGCGCGGACCTGCGCTTCACGAAAGCGGGCGGCAAGATCCCGTTGGCCTACGAGTTCGAGCGCTGGGACAGCGCGCAGCATAAGGCCGAGGTGTGGGTGCGCATGGATACGGTACGCGGCGATGCGGCCGACCAATCCATCTTCATGTTCTGGGGCAACGGCGCCGCCAAGGACTCGTCCAGCGGCGCCGCCGTGTTTTCCCCTGCCCAGGGCTACGGCGGAGTCTGGCATCTGGGCGAAGGCAGCAACGACGCGGGCTTTCCCGGATATCTGGACGCGACCGGTAACGGAAACACCGGCCACGGCTTCGCCATCTCCGATACCACGGTAGGACCGGGGGCCGTGGGTCGCGGGCAACGCCTGGACGGCAACGGGGCCTATATCAAGATGCCGGACGCCCCCAGCCTCGACTTGGGCACGGGCGATTTCTGCATCACCATCTGGGCGCGGCCCGATGCCATCTTCCGATCCCATCAACTGGTCTCCAAGCGCGTGACCCAGGCGGGCGACTATGAATTCCAATTGCGCGCCGACGCCCACGTGGAGAGCTATGTGGGCGATTCCGTCTCCTCGGAAATGCTGCCGAGCCTGGGGACCCTGGGAGCCGGCCAATGGCACCTGCTGGCCATGCGCCGCAGCGGAACCACGGTCGGGTATTACGTGGACGGGGTATTGGATACGGCCAAGACCTTGGCGGTGGCGCATGACCTGGACAATGCCTCGGATTTCTTCATCGGCCATGATGCCCAAAACCTCGCTGAGGACTGGCAGGGCGGCCTCGACGAGGTCCGGGTCTCCCATCGGGCACCGCCCCTGGAATGGTTGCGTTTGTCCTATTTGAACCAAGCTGCCGCTTCCAAACTTTTAAGCGCCGAACGCCCCTGAATAAGGGCATTTACGACTGTAGTTATGGGGTTCGGTTACGTATTCAATGAGAATACGGGAATTTCGTTTTACCCCCAAGATTCGGCGGAAAAGGCCTGTCCCGATGAAAATCCGCAAGCGGATTCACGCCGGAAGCGGCATTTTAGGGACGGATTGAATTCATTAATCTGCAGGGTGGGGGACTCATGATTTATCGTAAGGGCGTATTCGCCATTTCTTCTTTGGCCGTGACCGTAAGTCTGGCCGTGGGCGGCATTCCGGACTCAATGCATCCGGATTGGGATCTCAAGGAAGTTTCCATTCCGGACAAGTATAAAACCATGGGCATGGGCTTCCTGAGCGACGGCCGCATGGTCATCACAACTTCGGAATTCATCGGCGGCGGCGAAGTGCCCAAGGCCGCCAGCATCGACCACAAGGTCCTCATCGTCACCGACCCGGGCAGCACTACGCCGACCGTGAAGGAAGTGGCCAACACTTGGCTGCAGCCGGTGGGTCTCACCATCGTGAACGACAAGGTCTACGTGTCCGATCGCGACGGTTTCTACCAGATCAACGATATCGCCAACCCCGGCGACCTGACCAAGAACCGCACCAAGATCGCCTCCTGGCCCGATACCACCAAGTGGGTCAACGGCTACACCTGGCACCAGTTCGTGTTCGACCCGGTGTATTGGCAGGGTAACTTCTACGCGCCCTACTCCGGCAGCATCCGGCCGGGCGGCCCTTCGGACGTGCCCGCTTCCACCTCCTACTCCGGTTCCTTCCTCAAGTGGGGCATGGACGGCAAGCTCAGCAAGTTCGCGGGCGGTCTGCGTTCGCCCAACGGCGTGAACATCGACCCCAACGGCAATATGTTTGTGGCCGACAACCAGGGCAGCTGGCTGCCTTCGTCGACCTTCGCGCATATGAAGTCGGGCAAGTTCTACGGCCATCGCCAGAGCCCCAAGCGCGACAGCACCGGCAAGATCACCGTGGACAACGGCAAGAACTGGGCCGAGGATCTCCCCTACGAGCGCCCCACCGCCTGGCTCGACCACGGTAACGTGCGCGCTTCCCCCAGCCAGCCCATCTACGTGGACAAGGGCGTCTACCAGGGCGACTGGCTGCTGGGCGACGTGAACAATCCCGGCCTGGTGCGCATCGCCCTCGACGACGTGGAGGGCACCGAGAACGGCGCCGTGTTCTGGTTCGGCAAGGGCTTCGGCAACACCGCCATCAACCGCATGGCCTGGGGCAAGGACGGCTCGCTGTACGTGGGCTCCATCATGAAGATCGCGGGCAACTGGCCCGGGGGCGATAAGACCGCCATCTACAAGGTGACCGCCAAGGCCACGGCAACCGCTTTCGACATGAAGAGCATCAAGCACCTGGCGGACGGCGTGGAAATCACCTTCACGGCCCCCGTGGATCCCGCCAGCATCGCGGTCGCGAATTTTCCCGTGACCCAGTGGAACTACACCCGCCAGGAAGGCTACGGCCTGGGCAAGAGCGCCGCGGCCTCCCGTACCGTCTCGAGCACGGAACTCTCCGCCGACGGCAAACGCGTCCATCTCGTGATCGCCGGCCTAAAGGACGATTACGTGACCTACTTCAAGTTGGGCGCCGTGAAATCGGCCGCCGGCGCTTTGCTCTGGAACAACGAAGCCTGGTTCACCCTGAACAAGCTTTCCACCCGCACCTGGAACGCCGCGGTATCCATCGCCGATGCGCCCAAGCGCGCAGCGTCTGGCTTGGATGCCCTGGTCCGCAATCGCGTCACCGGAGCGGGAGTGGAGATTACCTTGGACCTGCCGGGTAACGTGGACGCCTCCCTGCGTTCGCTGGACGGCTCGGAAGTCCGCACCGCCCGCGGCGCCGGCTCCCTGACCTTGCCGACCTCGGGCCTGGCCAAGGGCATCTACCTGCTGGAAGTGCGCCAAGGCGCCCAGATGCTGGTGCGCCCGGTAAGCCTGAGCAACTGATATCCGCACAGGCGGGATACCGCCATAGTGAAGGGAAGGCCCGCCCGCAAGGCGGGCCTTTTCTATTGTGGGCCGATCCGGTGATGGCTCGTGATGCGACCATCGAGGCGGTATCTGGAGATGCGCCTTACGGATGCACGAAGCCCATACGGGATTGTTTTTTCCCGTATTGAAGCGATGTTCGGCATTTTCCGGGTCAGTGCCAGCCTCAGCCTATGATCAGACAGGTTTCCGACAATTCTCAAGTAGAATTCGCCTCTATAATAAAGATGGAGCCGGTACACCAGATTCGGATCGAATCCCAGGCTATCCGCCGATACGCATTTCGCCGAAACCATCCGGCTCAGCGGAGAACCTGCATAGCCGGGATTCACCCTTTCCAGCTCAAGCTCCCAACGTTCTGTAGTCGGGCATACCGCTGGACCCGGTATGTGGCGGATTGGGATTCCGAACCAATCGCTTTTCCCCAGGGTAAAAGCATTCGTAGAAAGGTTGGCATAATCGAGATTCAATACCGATTCAAAGTCTTCGCTATCGTTGGCAGTAGACGTACCCTCAATGGTGCCCGGAGGGATTTCGGAAGTAAGCCGAATGCGCGCCTTCATATCCAGACGCTCCAGCATGCGCAGGTACCACGATTTTCCTTTAGATGTCTTTACCAGATATACAGCCGAGGTATCGATGGAAACGGAATCGATGAACGGGCAGATGCTGCTGATATGTTCGACCACCACGTTCTTCCCGGGATTGATCCGCTGTAGGTTGAACTCGGCACCTCGGTCAGTAGGGCACATGGAAACAGTCGGGAGACGGGCGAAAACCGCTGCGCTTTGTATCGGGTCGAGACTGACGAGAGTTAACGTAGGGGCATCGATTTTCCCCAATTGCAGGTCCACAATGGTTTCGAAGGAAGCCACCTGGGATAAGGCAGGAATCGCTGAAATCAGCCCGATGAATATGGTTTTCCGCATGTCGGGAAGATAAGCAAGAATACGGCCAAGCGGCGTCCTTCGGTAAAAGACATTTCAGCCTGAAATGAAAGGGGGTTCTCCGCGAATGATGACATCGAGCTATTTCTGACCAGCAAGCGTAAAGCGGAAGCGCGCGTTCCGCCATACGTCCAGGCCGTATTACCTCAGCGCATGGGCGACGTTGAAGGTATCTACGAACGCCTGGTACTCGCGCACCTTGCCGTCCTCGACCTTCCAGATCATCACCCATTCCGATTCGCAGGTCTTACCTGTCTTCACGCCTTTGCCCGCGAAGAATCCCCGCACGATCACGGTCCCGCCGTCGCGCAGGAAGACCTGGGGTTCGAAGCGCGTGAACTGGATATGGGCCCCCATTTGGCCGAAAAACCCCGCGATATCCTCTTTGCCTTTGCGCTTGCCCGCGTAGGGGATTTCCGGGTAGCCCGGATCGATCCAAAGCGCGTCGGAATGCAGCTTTTCCAGCACCCCGGGAACGTTCCCGCTGCCGAAGGCGGCGTATACCTGTTGTACGGTTTTGATGGGGTCTTCCATGATTTCCTCCTGTTCGCGCCCGCAACCGCGGGCCACACCAGGAAGATACCGACGGGCCCCTTAAGGCTCCATGTCCGGGAGGGAATTCAAATTGTCCGGAACGGAATTCTTTTCACTTCCCCGGGGCGGAGGCCGTACTGCGCCTGGAAGGCGCGCGTGAAAGACGAAACGCTTTCATAGCCGACCAGGTTGGCCACTTCGGATACCTGCAAGTTGGTCGATTGGAAAAGATCATAGGCCTTGGCCAGCCGGGTTTGCTGGAGGTACTTGAAAACCGGCATATCGAAAACCTGCTTGAACCCCAGCTTCAGTGTGAACTCATTGGTGCCCGCCGCCCGCGCGAGTTTGGAGAGGCTGGGAGGATTGGCGAGATCACGGAGCAGCAATTCCTTGGCATGATGGATACGCTCGACATCGGCCCGCGACAAGCTGGAACGCTTGACGGCGCCGTGGGCGTAATAATCCAGGATGACGGCGACGAGTTCCAGCGCTTTGCTCTCGATGTAGATGCGTTGCGCGAACGGCGTCATGCGGGCATGGAAGATTTGCGACAGGGCGGTTTTGATGATCGCTTGCCATCCATAGCTTTCGAAATAGCAGTCGGCCCCGTGCTCCATCGCATCCAGCAGCCGGACCGGGGCAGCCTCCGCACCTTCGCCCAGCAGTTTCCGGAAGGCTCCCAGCTCGATGTACAGGGTCACCAGGGAAAGTCCCGGCTCCAGCACCAGTCCCTGGGTGGTATCGCAAGCCGGCATCAGGAAATTGTTCACCTTGTCGGCCCGCGCATGCGCGGTGGGGTAGCCGCCGGACAAAGCGAAACTGGTGCGCCCCTCCAGGCAGAAATTGAAACCGACATGGGCGCGGTCATTGCGGAAATGGTTTGCAAGGCGCAGACCCGCGGGACCCTGGGCCTGGAACAGGTCGAGGTAGAGGGTATCGCTGACCGCTAGTTTGCGATGTTCGAGGTTCAGGCCGGGGAAGGGCCGGGTCGCCAGGGAGGCGATATCGACCGGCGGAGCATCCGGATCTTGGGAAGCCATCGACAGCAAAGATAAATAGCGTCGGCGCAGGAACGGATCGGTTGGTTCCTGAAATGCAATAAATACCATCAGATTCGATCCGCGGGAAATACCGGCGCCGCCATGTTATTGGGGAGGCGATCGATCCGGCCGGCAATGCCGACGCTCGCCTCCTTAGGGGTATATGACATGGGTGGGCGCGACGCCGTCAGGCGCCGACGCCATTCCATACCCCCGGCTTCCAAGCCGGGACAGGAGACGATTATGCGCCCCAAAGCCCTTTCCATTCTCATCCGCATCGCATTCGCCATCGGCTTCGTGCTGGCTTTCGCGACGGCCGCCTCCGCCCTACCCGCGGGCTTCCATTACAAGGTCCTCGCCGACGGCCTCGACCTGGTCTCCTCCGCGGTCCTCCCGGACGGCCGGGTGCTCGCCGTGGAAAAGTACGGCAAGATCACCCTTATTCACCAAGAGACGGGGGCGAAAACCACGGCCCTCGATCTCTCGGCCCAGACCTGGAGCAACTATGAAGCCGGTATGACCCAGGCGCTCCCAGACCCGGCCTTCAAGGACAACGGCTACGTATACATCCAGTACTGTAAAAAAGGCGCCGTGAACGGGGAAGACCACGATTGGGTCGATCGCTTCACCATGAAAGGCGACGTCATCGATCCTGCTTCGGCATTCAAAATCATGGACAACGGATTCCGCGGCCCCAACTACCACCATGGCAGCGGCTTGTCCGTGAACCCCAAGGACGGTATGCTGTACATCAATTGCGGCAGCCGTCGCAACCAATCGAGCAACCAGAACCAGCCCGAGATGGCGGGCAACACCAAGGTAGTGTTCGGAAAGGTGTTGCGCGTGAAAATCCCCTCCGGGGAAATCCCCTCGGACAATCCCTTCTTCGCTCAGAATACCGGGGACGCGCGGGCGGTCTATTACTATGGCTTGCGGAATCCTTTCACACTTATGTTCCATCCCGTAACCGCTGCCCTATGGATCGCGGACGTGCAGGACAATAGCGGCGGGGACGAGATCAACCTGGGAGGTGCCCCCGGAACCGGCTATGGCTACGGCGGCGGAAGCCAGGGTCCGCTGTTCACGACCGACAACGCGGGCGGCGGCAGCGGGGCCCGCATCGGCATCCTTTGGTATACCGGGACGAACTTCCCCGCGGCCTACCAAGGCAAGGTCTTCCTGGGGCAAGTGCGCGGTATCGGGGGTAACCTGCATGTTATCGCGCCCGGCAGCAAGGACCCGGAAGACTTCGGCCCCTTCAACCTGCCCGACGGCAAGGCCGACGATTACAATCCCATCGACATCAAGATGGACGCGGC
>JAHFCH010000016.1 GCA_023249635.1 Fibrobacterota bacterium | reverse complement strand
CTCCCGTACTTCCCCGAACTGGAAGCGCTGATCGACGTTCAGCAGGAAGCCGAATGGCATCCCGAAGGCGACGTATGGATCCACAACAACATGGTCATCGATGAAGCGGCCAAGCTGCGCCGCGAAGAATACGGCGAGTTCGACAACATGGCCCTGATGCTCGGGGCGCTCTGCCATGACCTGGGCAAGCCGGCGTGCACCGTGTTCTCCGAAGGCCGATGGCGCAGCCCCGCCCACGACGTGCGCGGCGAAGGCCCTACGCGCGCTTTTCTGGGCCGCTTGACCCACGAAACGGCCTTGGTGGAGACCGTGGTCGCTTACGTGCGCGAGCATCTCAAGCCCGCCCTACTCTACAAGGCCCGCTCCGAAATCAAGCCCAGCGCCATCCGCCGCCTGGCCCTGCGCGTCGATATCGAGAAGCTGGTACGCGTCGCCCGGGCCGACCATTTCGGCCGCACCACTCCGGACGCCCTGGCGCGGGAGTTCCCGGCGGGCGAGTGGCTACTGGAGCAATCCAAACTGTTGAACGTGCTCGATGAAAAGCCCAAGCCTTTCCTGACAGGAAAATTCCTGCTCTCCCTTGGCATGAAACCCGGGCCCGACGTGGGCAAGCTGATCGCCGAAAGTTTCGAACTTCAGCTTGAAGGCGAACTGGTCGACGTGGCGGAGACCGAAGCGTGGGCCAAGGCCCGCCTGCTCGAATAAACCGGATCAGAACTCGAGCAAAAGCCCGAAGCGCCCCATCCACCCGGCCCGGGAGGCCTGGCGCTCATACGCTCCCAGCATGAGAAAGCTGGAATGCCGCCCGTTGCGGATATCGAAACCGCCCCCGCCCCGCCACAGCAGGCCGTTGCGGGCATCCGAGAACACGTACCCCACGTCACCGATGGCTACCGGCAAGACTACGCGGCCGATGGGCAAGCGTATCATCGCGCTCCCCAACACCGGAATCGCATCGTCCCCTACCACCGATCCCTGCCCCGATTGCACGCCCAACAAAGTCATATCATCGAACTTCAAATACGCCGCCGCCGAATAGGCGAAGGCGGCGCCCTTGAAATGCTCCCTCGAGTTGGCTCCCGCAGTGGCGGTCAAAACCATTCCGGAATGCGCGGGCAGTATTCCCAAGCACGAGGCGAAAAGAGCCGCGGTGAAGAGGGTACGCAGGAGATGCTTCGATGGATTTCGACGGGGGGCCACGCCGAAAAGTTAACATAATACGGCGTAAATCCATGCGGCCGGGCACAGGGCGGGGCGGGGACCAGATTTTCGGAAGGGAATCTACGAGGAGAGTTCGTTGACTTTAACGCGCTGGGCCGTCGCGGCAGGCATCCGTCCCGGAGGCGTATCGATGCGGAAGATATCCGACCGCTCGATCCTGCGCCACATTCCGCCCTCGCTCTTGAACATCGCCCGGAACATGCCCATGGCCAGCGCCAGGTTCATGGAGACGAAGTAGAACGGGATGAGCAACAGCTTGGATTTGCGCGTCTTGCCGTTGCGGGCATAGCCCAGGCCGGCGACGAAGTACAGGAGCACCTGGGCGGCGAAGGCGGCGTAATACAACGGGCCCCGGCCCAACAACAGGGCATTGGAAACCAGCAGCACCATCATCAGCATGGGGGCTATCCAGCGCAGGAACTTGTGGGAAAAGAAGCCGTAGGCCACCAGGCCGCGCAGGGGATTGAGCAGCGGTACGTATTTGGGCAGCAGGTTGAAGTTGGCCTGGCTGATGCGCACCTTGCGGTGGAACTCGCCGTAGGTTTCCAGCGAGGTCTCTTCGCTGCCGATGGCCTGGGGCTCGTAGATGGCGGCCTTGCCGGCCTTGAGCACGCGCGTAGTCACGAAGAAATCGTCCATTACCGTCTTGTCTACCGGGATGCGCTCGAACAACTCGCGGCGGATGGCGTAGATGCCGCCGTTGGCGCCGATCACGATGCCTAGCTTGCCTTCCAGCTTCTTGATCTCCGACTCAAGGTTCCAGTACATGCTCTCGCCGATGCCCAGGGCCGAGTGGCCGGCATCGTGGAGGATGAGACGGCCGCATACGCAGCCGATGGAGGGATCGTCGAAATGGGCCAGCAGCTTCTGCAGCGCGTTGCGCAGGAGCATGGTATTCGCGTCGCAGAAAACCAGGATATCGCCCGAAGCGCGCGGCACCAACTGGTTGAGCACGGAAGCCTTGCCGCCGCGGTTGTTGAATGCGAACAACTTCACGTCCGGCGCGTATTTGGAAACGATGGCGTTGGTACGGTCGGTGGAAGCGTCGGAACCGATCAGGATTTCCAGGTTCTTGCGCGGGAACTCCAGGTCGAAGCTGTTGCGGATCTTCTCCTCGATCACCTTCTCCTCGTTATGGGCGGCGATGACCATGGAGACCTTGAACTTGTTGGGATTCCCCTGCTTGCGCCGCAGGGAGAAGAAAAGGCTCAGCACCGGCAAGGAAACCGGATATACCACGTAGGTATGGGCCAAAAGGCCCGCCGTGAGCCAGAAGAGGATTTCCATCAAGAAGCGCCCTTAAGGAAGTCCTCGAAGGAAACCTTGCGCTCCCGGGCGCCCGATGAAATGTACTTGAGCAGGTTGATCATCAGATCGGCCTCGGCGTACGAAGCGAAGCTGCCGATGATCTCGCCTTTGGAATTTAGGAACAGCATGGTGGGAAAACCTTCCACGCCCCAGGTGGCGGAAAGCTCCCGCATCGAGATCTTCTTGCCCTTCCAGGTGACCTGGTCATCGCTTTCGGCGTTGAACTTGATGCTCACGAAATGCTTATCCAGCTCGGCCACCACGGGCTTGGCCTTGAGCGTGGTGCTCTCCAGGACCTTGCAGTACCCGCACCAGTCGGTGTAGACGTCGACGAAGGCGTACTTCTTGCCCGAGGCGGCATCCTTGAGGCCTTTGTCGAAAGGCTTCCAGACCACCTCCTGGGCATAGGCCGAAGCCCCCAGCGAGGCATAGGCGCCCACCAGGAGCGCCGTCAGGGAAAACATGCCGCGGAAACCTCGCATGTTATTTCATCGCGCTTTCCAGCTTCTCGCTGATCTTGCTCTTGGGGTAGGCTCCCACGAGCTGCTGCACCACGGCGCCGTTCTTGAAGAACAACAGGGTGGGAATGCTGCGGATGCCGAATTTGCTGGCGATATCGGGAGCATCGTCGGTATTGAGCTTGCCGACCTTGACCTTGCCGTGGTAATCCTTGGCGAGCTCTTCCACGACCGGGCCGACCATCCGGCAGGGGCCGCACCAGGGGGCCCAGAAATCCACCAGCACGGTGCCTTCGTAGGCAGCCACTTCTTGTTCGAAGTTGTCGCTGGTCAGTTCCTTAACAAATTCAGATGCCATCTTATTTTCCTTTTTCCGATGCTGCTTGCTTCGTCGTATCCCGCTTCGCTTCGACCTTGGGGCCATCCTTACGCGCCTGAAAGGCCTCGACCCGCGTCACCACCGTCTCCTGGAATTTCCGCCAGGATTCGGGATGCGACATCAGGTCTTCGGTCTGTCGGTGGAACTGGGCCGGGGTTACCTGGTGTTGCGCCAAGATGACCCTTCTGACCTCGTTCACCTTATCCAAGTCGTTGGCATACCCCACAGTAGCGAGTTTCAGTTCGACGTATAAATCTACAAACTTGGCATCGGGGGCGAAATCGCCCTTGCGGCAACCCGCCGCCAACAACAAGACCAATGGTACGAGCCTGAGCCCCCTGATTTTGATAGTACCGCCGGTGCCTGAAGCTGTCAATTCGAATTCCCCAACCCGGCCTTCCGGGGCCGGAACCGCTGCCATTCCGCACGATCGCGGACTGGCGGAAAGGAAGGTACAAAGCGCCTTATTCCAGGCGCGGAACCGGACATCATTTTACAGAACCGTGACAAGCTATGGCCGCCAGCGGCACCGGACGGGGCCTTGGCTCCCGATTTGCCGCCCATCCCTCCCGAGGCTGGGGGGGAAACGACCCCGGTCACGGTAAAATCACCGTGAAGCCAGGCTCAAACACCCAAATAAAAATCCGAAGCCGAAGTCCCTTCCGGCAGCGCCGTAGGATCGGGGATGAGTTCCGTGCTCTCGGCATCCTTGAGGAAAAGCCCTTGCACGTACTCCTCGCGATCGAAGCGGATAAGATCGTCCAAGTCCTCCCCCACCCCGACCCAGAAGACCGGAATGCCGAACTCGCGGCAGATGGGGATGATGGCGCCGCCCTTGGCCGTACCATCGAGCTTGGTCACCACCAACCCGTCCAGCTTTACGATGCTGTTGAATCCCTGCCCTTGCTGGATGGCGTTCTGCCCCGTGTTCCCGTCGATTACGAGCAGGCACTCATGCGGCAGGCTTTCGTCATGTTTGCGCAGCACACGTACCAGCTTGCGCAGTTCTTCCATCAAATGGGCCTTGTTCTGCAGGCGCCCCGCGGTATCGATGATGAGCACATCGGTGCCGCGCGCCTTGGCCGAGGCGTAGGCATCGAAAGCCACCGATGCCGCGTCCGAGCCCTCTTGATGCTTTACGATCTCCACCTCGACGCGCTCGGCCCAGCGCTCCAACTGCGCGATGGCCCCGGCGCGGAAAGTGTCGCCGGCGGCAACCATGACCTTCAGGCCTTTGGCCTTGTAGTGGTGCGCCAGCTTGCCGATGGTGGTGGTCTTGCCCGCGCCGTTCACGCCGATCATGAGGATGACATGGGGCTTTGCCTTCGCGACCCAGGCCGGGGTTGCGGGCAACAGGTCGCGCGTGGCCTGAGCCATCCATCCTAGGAGTTGCCGCGAGTCGATTTCCTCGCCCTTGGCCTCCTTCCGCACATGCTCCATGATTGCCGATGCCACGTCGATACTGATGTCGCAAGCGAGGAGCTTTTCCTCGATGTTTTCGATGACGGCATCGGTGAGTTTGCCTTTGCCAAAGACGCCTTTGACTTCCTTGATCATGCTCTCGCGTGATTTGGAGAGGCCCTTGATGATTTTGCCGAGGAATCCCATGACCGTCCTTTTGCTAAAGCGAATATAGAATCGGGGCGCCCCGGGCACACTCTCAAGTGCCTGCCGGCGCTACCTGGGGGCTACCGCGGGTCGGTGCCGCGCTTGGGGCGCGGTTCCGGCGAGCGGTCTGCGGGTGGAGGCGGTGTGCAGGTTCTCCTCAGACAAGGCTCGGCGCTGCGGTGGGGCAACCGGACGGTTTGGAGAAGGGCCGCCCGCGAAGCGTAGGTGTGGGTCGCTCACCGGCCGGCGCGGGCAATCGATGGGATGTAGTCGCTCCCTTCTCCAAACCGTCCTCCGCCTTGAATTCGGAGAACCCACACACCGCCTCCCATCCGCCCCTGCTTACCCACGCCGGAACCGCGCCCCGTCCGCCCACAGCGGCCGCAGCAGACCCCACGTCAATGACGGACATACGAACGGAGCGCGCCGGGACCCCTCCTCGTTGACTTTCTGTTGGTCCCGCATCGCCCAGACCCACCCCGTCGACCCACCCCCGAAGGTCCGTGGCAGTCCAGACCACCCTTGTCACCCACCCCCGAAGGTCCGTGGAAGCCTAGACCACCCCAGAGACCCACCCCCGAAGGTACGTTGGAGCCCAGACCGCCCCCTACCGCCCTAATGCGGTGCGGCCGCCCCCTTCCCTGTCGCCGGCTATCGTGCTGTCGCCTCCGTAACGCGGCTGGTGAAAGCCCCGCCCTGCGCCCGAGCCGCCCATACCCGTTATCGCACCCGCCCGCTTGGCCTCCCCCCGCCTTCGCACCCGTATTCTCTTCTACCCCCGCGAACCGCTCTTGGGCGAAGCCCCGGCCCGATGGGCCGGGGCGGGGCCGTGCTGGGCGCGAAGCCGGCGCTTATCAACAGGGGCGGGCGTGTCCCGGGGTTCGGTTTCTCCGAATCAAGGCGGATGACGGTTCGGGGAATGGGGACGACCCTGGCATCGACAGCCCGCGCCGGCCGGTGAGGGACACACATCTACGCTTCGCGGGCGCGTCATTCCCCGAAGCGTCGGGCGGCGGCGGAGTATCGCCCAGCCTTGCCTGAGGAGAAACCGAACCTCGGGGCACGCACGCAGACCCCGCGCCGGCTTCGCGCCCAGCACGGCCCCTCCCCAAGCCTACGAGGCGTCGCCCATGAGATCCCCGAACGCGTCGATTTCGTCTTTCTGCCCCTGCAGCCACTCGCCGAACAAAATCAACTGCTCAATCGGAAGATTGAACTCCTGCAGGTAACTCTCTTGCGTCGGCGGAGCCGCCTCCCCCGGAATGCTCACCAGGTGGAACCCATGGCAAACCAGATCGGCCAGATGGATCACGATCGACTTCTTGTAGAAATCCTTGCTGGTCTCGGGCTGATGATGGCACGCGATGGCATCGACCAGATCGCCGGGGAAATTCCATTGCTCCGCGACCATGCGGCCCAGGCGGCCGTGATCGAAACCGAACACCATGTTTTCCGCTTCGGACAAAGTCATGGTTCCGAGTTTAAGGGTTTCCTCGATGCGCTTGAACTCGCCGGAGTCGAGCTCGATCATGGCGCCCAAATCGTGCAGCAGGCCCATGCTGAAGAGCTCTTCCTCTTCCTGCTTGGTGTACGCCCCCGTGAACTGGCCGATATGCCGCGCGAGCAGGCCTACCGAGATGGAATGGCGCCAGAAGCCGCCCCAATGCGCCCCGCCGGTGGCGGAGAGCGAGGCGGAGAGGGCGATGCGCGAGATGTTGTGGTTGCCCAGGCGCACGATGGCGGCCTTGAGGGAGGTGATGGCGCGCGGAGTGCCGTAGAAGACGGAGTTGGCGGCCCGGAGCACCTTGGACGAGATGGCGGGTTCCTTCTCCAGCACGTGGACCAGATCGGCGGCGGAGCAGGCCGGGTCCCGCAGAACGGCGAGCGTCTCCCGGATCAATACGGGATTCTTGGGCACGCCTCCGTGGCGGGCGAAAAAGGCTTCCGGATTTCCGAAATCGCTTTCTGCCATGGGATCACGCGCCCGGGAGGGCTTGGGTTAATTCGCTTCGATTAGGGAGAAGAAAGGCTCGGCTTCCTGGATGTGCTTCTGAAGCTCTTCCAGCATTTGCTCTGAGGAGATGCCCAGCCCCAAGAAGGTCTCCACCTCCGCGATGAGCGGGGCGTAGGTTTCGTTCTCCATGCAACCGCTCCCCGTTTCGTGCACGAGATGGTTGGCGTAGTGGACGATGCAGGCCATATCCTGCGCCGACTTGTCCTCGAGGGGCGAATGGTGGAACACAATGGGGCCCTTAAGCTCATTGGGCATCTGCCATTTGTCGACGAGCATACCGCTCACGTCGGCGTGGCTCATACCCAACATGGATTTCTCCGCCATAAACAGGGGCAAGTTCTTTTCCTTGGCCGCCTTGAGCACCGGGATATAGTCTTCGTTGGAGAATTGCTCCAGGATGATCTTGCCGATATCGTGCAGCAGGCCGGCGGAGAAGGCCGTTTCCATGTCGACCAGCTTCTTCTTGCGGTAGATTTGCGCGACCATGCGCGAAGCGATGCCGACCATGAAGGAGTGCTTCCAGAAGGCCTTACGATCGAAACTCGCCAGACCGGGCTTCTGGGGGAAAACCTTGAGCACCGAAGCCGAGAGCACCAGGCTGCGGATGGTATTGAACCCCAGGATCACGATGGCCGAGTTGACCGACGAGATGGTGCGGGGAATGCCGTAGAAGGCGGAGTTGGCCAGACGCAGGACCTTGGAAGTGAGAGCCACATCGCGGGAAATGAACTTCGCGACATCCTCGGCGCTGGAATGCGGATCATTGACGATCTGCATCACCTTGGCGGCGATGGTGGGCATGGTGGGGATCTGTCCCAGGTCCTGGATAATCCGTTGGTACCGTTTTTTCGAATCCTCGCTCATGTTCCTGATCGGGTTTGGGGTTCTTGAGTATCATAACACGGTGTGAATGCGAAAGAAAGGAAAAGAAAAAGCCGTCATACTTGGTGTATTGACGGCTTATTCTGCGAAACTGGAGAGGCTTATTCTTATAGCCGGTTTTCGATTATATCGATCAATCCGTAGGCTTTCGCTTCTTCGGCGGTCATGAAACGATCGCGGTCGGTATCCAGCTCAATTTGCGCTTCGCTCTTGCCGGTGGCCTCGGCCATCATCTTGTTGAGCATGGTCCGGATGCGCAGCATCTCTTCGGCCTGGATTTGGATATCCGTGGCCGGGCCGTACATTTGGCCCGAAATGAGCGGCTGGTGGATCATTACGCGGGCGTTTTTCCAGGCGTAGCGCTTGCCCTTGGTGCCCATGGCGAGCAGGTGGGCGCCCATGGAAGCGGCCTGGCCCGAAACCACGGTGACCACGTCCGACTTAAGGGCGTTCATGCAGTCCATGATGGCCATTCCGGAGGAAATGACGCCGCCGGGGCTGTTGATGTAGAGGGTGATGTCGTCGTCATTGAGGGAATCCATGTAGAGCATCATCTTCACCACCTTTTCGGCGGTGGTGTCGTCCACTTGGGACCAAAGGAAGATCTTCCGGGCCTTGATGAAGGACTCCATGATCTCCTTACCCAGATTGGGACCTTCTTCCTTTTCCTTGTCCTTATCCTTGTCATCCATCCTGAAGCTGGTCATGGCGTGCCCGTGGGTTGAAGGTGTTTCGCTATCGTACCACTTTATACGATCCCATAAATAGAAAAATCGGGGACCCCGGAGCAATCTAAAGGGGCAGGAACTGAGGCGTTTGCGGAAACGGTTTCGCGGAGGAAACCTTCAAGTAGCGCGGGTCAGACCGGAAACCAGCTGGTGGTTCCGTCGGGGTTATCCTTCACCCCGAATCCCTTGGACTTTAGCAGATCGCGGATCTCGTCGCTCCGCTTCCAGTTCTTGTCGGCGCGCGCTTGTTTGCGTTCGTCGAGCAAGGCCATGAGCGGGCCGGGCAAGGCGGTGTCCGCGCGTTCGGGCTTTTCTTCGAGCCGGAGCCCGAGCACGGCGTCGAAATCGCGGATGAGCGCGCCCTTCTCGCCCTCAAGCAGATCCGGATCCTTAAGCATCTGGTTGAGCACGGCCAGCGCCTGCGGGAATCCCAGATCGTCGCCGACGGCGGCGCGGAAACGTTTCTGCCAACCGAGGGCATTGTCCGAAGCGATGGCGGAGGCGCGGGCGATGAGCGGATCGGTCTTGCGGCGGAGGCTCTTGAGCGAGTCGCGCGCCGTGTCCATGGCTTCCCAACTGAAGTTCAGGTACTGGCGGTAATGCGCGCTAAGGCAGAAGAAGCGGTAGTCCATGGCCCCGTAGCCCTTTTCGATGAGCAGATCCAGGGTGACGAACTCGCCCGAGGACTTGGACATCTTGCCGCCCGCGCCGTCGGCGGTGGGCTGCTCGACCAGCCAGGAGCCGTGCATCCAATAGCGCGAGAAGGGCTTGCCGGTGGCGCATTCCGATTGCGCGATCTCGTTGGTATGGTGGACGCGGATGAGATCGGTGCCGCCGCAATGGATGTCGAGGGTGTCGCCCAGATGCTTCATGGCCATGGCGGAGCATTCCGCATGCCAGCCGGGGAAGCCGATGCCCCAGGGCGATTCCCATTCCATGGCGCGCTTCTCGTTCGGGGGCGAGAATTTCCACAGGGCGAAATCGCTGGCGTTGCGTTTGCCCTCGGTCACGCCGATGCGGTGGCCTTCCTGCATGCCTTTGAGATCGAGGCCGGCGAAATCGGCATAGCGCGGGAACTTGGCGGTGTCGAAATAGATGCCGTCATCGGGAATGGTATAGGTGAAGCCTTTGGCTTCCAGGGTTTGCACCAGCGCGATCTGCTCGGGGATATGGCCCGTGGCCTTGGTCCAAGCGCTGGGCTGCTTAAGGTTGAGCCGTTCCCAATCCTTGAGGAAGGACTGCGTATAGTAGTCGGCGATATCCCACACTGATTTGCCTTCGCGCGCGGCGCCCTTTTCCATTTTGTCTTCGCCGGTATCCGCGTCCGAGGTGAGATGCCCCACGTCGGTGATGTTCACGATATGGTTGACCGTGAATCCGGAATAGTCGAGCACGCGGCGCAGCAGGTCCTCGAAGATGAAGGTACGCAGATTGCCGATATGCACGAAGTGGTAGACGGTGGGTCCGCAGCAATAGATACGCGCCACGCCGGGAGCGAGGGGGACGAAGGGCTCGACCTGCTTGGTCGCGGTATTGTAGATGGAGATTTCCTGCGTCATCGCAGTCGGGGAATGTAGAAAAAGGGGGCTATTCCTCCGGCACCCCTACCAGGGTGATATACAGGATGCCGTGGGTCAGGGGCACGTCCACCAGCTCGTTGGCCTGATCGTCGTAATACCCGCCGATGCCGCTGGAGCCCAGCGCCTGGTGCACGGCCCACAGGTTGATACGCTCGCCTAGTTGCCCCGCGTCCATGCAGGCGTAACGGTAGCCGCGATCGCCGTAAGTCCCGGCCAAGGCCGCCAAATCGGCGGAATGGACCACGGCGTAGGCGCATTCCTCGGCCAAATCCTGGCCCAGGCACATGGTATAGGTTTCGGTGCGGAAATCCCCCGCGCGCTGGAGGTTCAGCTCCAGGGTGGTAGGGTCGATGCGGAATACCCCGGGCATGAGTCCGGTAACGTTCAGGGCCACCAGATGGAAGCGCAGATGCCCGGAGGTAAGGCACCACGGCGCGCCTTGGGGGCGGAAAGCGTAGCTCAGGGCTTCGCGGACCTTATCCAAGGCGATGGGTTTGGAATTGAACTTGCGGCAACTGCGCCGTCCCAGGATGGTCCGGAACGCGTTGAAGCCTTCCGGCACCGTGAAGGCGGGACCGCCGCAAGGGCCTTCCACCGGCGGGCGCAATTGCTTCTCATTGCGGATGCGCTCGCAGGAGTTCTGCTGCACTTGCATGGCGTCAGAGGGCAAGGCGTGGCGGATGGCTTCGGCCGGATGCTCGCCGGGATATTGCCCCGAGACTGCGGGCAGGCTGCCGCCGGGACCGATGGCCACGCCCAGCAGCGGGAACTCCTCTTTGGCGCCCAGGAACAACAACTCTTCCAGGCCCGCGTCCAGGAAACCCCCCAGCAGGGAATGATCGAGGCCGGCGGAGCGGCACACTTCCAGCAGGTTGCCCACCGCATGGCCCGTGTCCAGCAGGATGCGGCGATAGGCGCGTTCCTTGTACCGCCAGGCGCTGCGCCCGTAGAGGCCCGTGAAAATGAGGATGAGCCCGGATGCGTCCACGGCGGGATGCCCCAGGAAATAATGTTTCAGATCGGCCCAGAAGGCGCCTTGCCATACCGGGATAAGCGCCGACTTGAGGGAATGATAGTGGTAGATGCCGTCGGGAAGGCCGCTCTGATTGCGGGCGGCGACGTACATCTCGGTGGGATAGAGGCCCCCGGCCGAAGGCGCGGCGCGCAGGAAATGATCTTCCCCGCCCGGTTCGGAAAGCCGCGCGGTGAGCCCCAGGGTGAAGAACAAAAGGCGCGCGATGTTCTCCAGGCCGGCTTCGGGGCCCTCGGGAACGGTCTCGTCCTTTTCCAGGTGATCCATGACGGATTGCAGCCGGGAGAGGAGATCGATTTTGGTTTTTGAGCTGATGGCCTTGAAGGCGGGGGGTTGGCGATCCCAATGCACGGGGCCCAACTTATCGATGGTATGCGGATTGTACTTGGTTAGTTCGTGGTACCTTTCGGTGAAACTGGCCAAGGGATCCGCTCCGGAAGTGTGCGCCAGGCGCATGAGTCGCGCAGGGCGCGTCGCTGTGGAATTCTGAATGTAACAAGCGCCCCGTTTTTTGTACACTATATCGGCATGAGACCGGGCCCGGTTCCCTCCCTGTTCGTCGGGCGTTTCACGTCGGGCGTCGGGCGTAAAAACAACTAAATGCAACACACTTTCTTAACGCCCGACGCCCGACGCCCGACGCCCGACGATATCGCGCAAAAAAGAAACCTTGGTTCAATCAGGGCCTTGTGGCTATTAATCGCTCTCTTCCTAATTCCCATCCCTTCCCGCGCCTTCACTCTCAACCGCAACGAAGCCCATATCGACTGGCGCACCGCCGAAACGGAGCACTTCCGTTTCCACTACGCCGCCCAGCTCGAACCCGTGGCCGGGTACATCGCCGCACTGGCCGAGGGCGTGGCCGAAGAGAAGATGAAGCGCTACCAAATCCGCCTGCCCAACAAGGTGGAGTTCCTCATCCGCGAGGACATCTTCTCCAACGGTTGGGCCAACTCGCTGCAGAATACCATGACCGTGTGGATCTCCGATTGGGACTTCCCCATCCGCAGCACGCACAACTGGCTCAAGGACGTTGTGACCCACGAGTTCTCGCATCTGGTTTCCATCCAATCCTCGAGCAAGCTGCCCAGCCCCATCCAAGGTCTGGTGATCGGCTACCAGGATTATTACAACGAGGACGTGCAGGCCTCGGCGGCCACCATCATCCCCTTCACCAGCCAGCCCAACTGGTTCGCCGAAGGCGTGGCCCAATACGAGTCGGAGCTTTCGGGATACGACGCGTGGGACTCGCACCGCGATATGCTGCTGCGCACCGCGGCGCTGCAGAACAAGCTGCTGAGCTACGATCGCATGGGCACCTTCGCCGGCACCAGCATCGAATACGAATTGGGGCCATATACCCAGGGCTTCGCTTTCGTGCGCTGGCTATCGGCCCGCTACGGCGATCCCGCCATCATAAGGCTGTGGGCCGAGAATTCCCGCATCCAACGCCAGACGCTTTCCGGGTCAATGGAGCGCGTGCTGGGCAAGGATGCGCAGAAGAACTGGGAGGACTGGAAGAACGCGGTGACCTCGCAGTACGCCGATCAGGTGAAGGCCCTGGGTCCGCTGCGCGAAGGCAAGAAGCTCACTTCGGAAGGTTATTACAACTACTACCCGCGCTGGGACCATAAGGGCGAAAACATCTTCTTCGTGTCCAACCGCGGCCGCGACGATTTCAAGGGCAGCCTGTACCTGTACAAGCTGGCCGACACCGCCAAGAAGGAAGAGGACCGCCTTAAGCTGGTCGCGCCCCTGCGCAGCCCCTTCGATGTCGCCCTCAACGACAGCACCATCCTGTACCACTCGGCCAAGAACGAGGATAAGGACGGCATGCGCAAGCTGGATATCTACCAGGTGAACGCGCGCCGCAAAGCCCCCTTCTTCGAGTTCGGCGACGACCCCACCGGCCGCCGTTATACCAAGGACCTGAACGCGGTGATGCCCGCCTTCGATAAGGAGAACAAGCGGGTGGTATTCGTGCGCAACCATCTGACGAATTTCCAGCTCTGCATCGCGCCGGTGCCGGACGCGCCTAAGGCGCGGGGCAAGGATCGCGCCGACGTGGACTCGGATGAGGTGAAAGTGATTTTCCCCCCGGACAGCGCCTTGCAGGGCAAGTTCGGATTCCAGATCTACTCGCCCCGCTTCTCGCCGGACGGCAAGGCCATCGTCTTTTCCTTCTACGACGGCGTCTCGCGCGATATCGGCATCGTCAATGCCGACGGCTCCGGATTCCATGCCTTGCTGCAACGCCCCTACGACGAACGCGATCCGGAATGGTCCCCGGACGGCAACGCCTTGTACTTCGCCGCCGACAGCAATGCCATCTACAACATCTACCGCTGCCCCATCGCCCGCGAAGGCGGGGCCTACGCGGCGGGGGCCCCGGAAGCCATGACCCAGGTCAAGGGCGGCGCCTTCGCTCCCGCCATCGATCCTTCGGGAACGCATCTGGCCTACATCAACTACGACACCTCGGGATTCTCCCTGTTCCTGCTGCCCGATCTCAAGCCGGCCGGTTCGCCGCCCACCGCCCTGCGCAACCTGCATCCCGCCGATGAGAAGGTGGAGCCCATCGAGTTCGAAGGCAAGAGCGAAGAGTACATCGGCATCCCCAACCGCTACATCCTGAATCCGCTGCTCATCGGCGAGGAGATGTCCTCCACCGATCACAGCGCCAGCCGCGGCGAGCCCAAATGGCTGGCGGGCTTCAACGGGCTGCTCAACGATCCCGTGACCCGCAACGAGGTCTCGGCGGCCCTGCTGCTCGAGGTGGGCAACGGGCTGGACTACTTCGGCGCCAACGACGAGATCCTCTCGCCCGACAAGGAATCGCAGTTCTACCTGGGCTGGTCCAACCGTAGCACCCCGGTTACCTTCGATCTCTCCTTCTCCCGCGGCAACCTGGCCTCCCACGACACCGTGACCGTCCACGATCCCTCGGGCGGCACCCAGGATTCCATCGTCCCCTCCAACTACGCGGTCATCTTCCGCGGCATCGAAGCCGGCATGTCCTACAACCTGTTCGACGCCCAGGCCGAGGCCGACGCGAAAAGCTCCTACGTCCGCCTTTCCGCGGGATACGCCTGGAACGATTTCGATTTCTACGACTACCCCTTCTCCTTCCAGTACTACAAGAACCTGTACGTTTCCGCGCTGGCGGATATCTACAGTTCGTCGTATTCCGACAAAGAGGAAATCGCCCCCCTGGGACTGGCGGCGGTGGCGGCCTATACCTTCGACAAGTCGGGCATCGTGCGCAAGGGGACCTTCTTCGAAACCTTCGAGGTAACCTCGACGGGCGAGGTGCGCACCAAGTTCCGCGACTACAGCCTGCACGATCTGGATCTGGGCGCGAGCTACGGAGTAGGCCTGCCGTGGGCCGATAACGGCGCCCTGCTCCTCTCCGGTTTCGCGGGCAGCATCCTCGATTGGAGCGTGGCCAATCCCGACAGCGGCGCCGACACCCTCGACACCTTTTTCTCCAAGGGGATGTTCCTCCGCGGTTACCCCTTCCTGCGGGACATCGAGAACCTGGCCTTCCAGGGCGAGAACACCCTCAAGTTCAGCGCCGATCTCAACCAGCCGTTGCTGCCCGACATCTATAAGGGCTACTGGATTTTCTTCCTGGAGGATCTCTACGTCAACGCCTTCTATGAAGCGGGACGCGCCTGGAACGGGCCGGTTAGCGACGCGCGCTTGTTCGACATGGACGCATGGAAGTCCGCTGGGCCCGCCGATGGCTGGTACCAGAGCGCCGGCTGGGGCCTCAAGCTCAACGCGCGCATCTACAACAACTATCCCTTCCTCGCCTACTTTGAGGCGGCCACCGCCCTCTCGGGAGTGCCGGACGGCAAGGGCGGCAAGCAGCCCCTGGAGAACGTGACCATTCCCATCGGCGGTCGCGGCACGCGCTTTGACACCTACGCCACGCGCATCAGCTTCGGCTTTTCCTTCGGACTGTACAACGGCCTGTTGGGGAAGGTGAAATCCGGCCCCCGCAATCCCATGAATCCGGTATCGCCCTTTGCCAGCCGCTAAATCCCCCCGACTTTACGCCTATGTAAACGGCCGCATCGTGCCCGCCGAACAGGCCACGGTCTCGGTATTCGATCGCGGACTGGTGCTGGGCGACGGCCTGTTCGAAACCGTGCGCGCCTGGGATGGCCGACCGCAATTCTTCGCGCTGCATTTCCGCCGACTCGCCAAATCGGCCAAGCGCCTGCGCATCCAATTGCCCATGGACGCGGCGGGCCTGGAGCGATTGATCAAAAAGCTATGCGCCAAGAGCCGCCTGGCCGATGCCGTGGTGCGCATCACCCTGACCCGCGGCCGCTACCTAGGCGGCCTCGCCATTGATCCAACCCTGCCGCCGACCCTGATCGTCACGGTGGCGCCCGTCTCCGGCCTGCCGACGCAGTTGTACGCCAAAGGCGTCAAGGTGGCCATCTCCACCATCAACAAGGCCGCGGCTTCGGGATTGGATTCCGCCATCAAGTCCACCAACTACCTGGCCAACATATTCGCCAAGGCCCAGGCCGATCGCAAGGGTGCGTACGAAGCGATCTTGCTGGGCCCCCGCGGCGAAATCGCCGAGCTGAGCACGTCGAGTTTCTTCTGCGTATCGGGAGGCAAGGTACTGACGCCGCCCATCGCCACCGGCATCTTGCCCGGCATTACGCGCCAGGTTTTGCTGCGCATACTCAAGCGCGAGAAAATCCCGCACGCCGAGGCCGCCTTGTTCCCCAAGGACGTGGCCCGCATGCAGGAAGCCTTCCTATGCTCCTCCATACGCGGACCCCTGCCCATTACGCGCATCGAATCGGAGCGCGTGGGCGGCGGCAAACCGGGGCCCGTATTCCACAGGTTACGGGTACTGTACGACAAGGAATGCGCGCGCGGCGGCTAGAGCTTGGCGGCCACCTGGACGCCCACCGCCTTGGCGCCTTCGAAGGCCGCCACGCTGGTATCGACTACCGGTATGCCATGCGGCCGGCAGATGATGTCGGCATACACGTCGCCCTTATACATCGAGAGCTTGCGCGGGTTCAACTGGTACATGGCCTTGGTGCCGATGCCCGTCAGCGTCGTCTTGATGGAAGCATCGGTCCGCACGTCCAACGCATCGTAGTACGCCGGCACCGTGGTATGGTAAGCGACGGCGAAACCATCGGTCGTAAAGGCGGATATCCGGATCTCGGGCGCGAACAATTCACCCGCCGGCACTTCCCGATCATACGTGCAGCTCAGGATATGCCCCGTATCCCGCGGCGTGATTTTCACGATGGGCCCGCCCAATATCACGGCCGCCTCCGCGCCCGTCAGCAACGCATCGCAATTCGCGACTCCAACCCCATGCGGATTCGTCGTCGCAGGATCCGTCCCCTCCCCGCTATCGCAACCCAACAAGAAAACCCCCACCACCAATCCCGCCACCATTCCCATCCCGTTCCGCATACACCCTCCCTGTTCTCCCCGAAGAATACCTTTTCCCTCACCCCAATAAAGTGATCACCCTCACCCCTCCCTCACTCACTCCCCTCCCGCGCAGGTCCCCCATCTACCCTACGCTTTCTGCGCAACCCCAGCACCCCCGACCGAATCCCCCGACGTAAAGTCATTGTCCCGACAAGCCCTGTCATGACATTGTCCTTACACGCCCGGGATCCCTCTCCTCCCCTCTTGCGCAGGTCCCCATACCTGACCAAGTCTTCTGCGCGCCGACTGTGGCACCCCCCACATCGATCAGACCTTGCCTTTTCTCGTCTTGGCCAATACCAGCAACGCCCGGCAGCCTTCGCCCTGCGCATAGCTCAGGATGTGGGAGGTAGGAGCCCCGAAGCAGCGCCCCCGCCAGCAAAGCCGCCCGAGGAGCGGTACTGGAGTACCGCGACGAGGGCAATGCCGCTGGCGGGCCGCAGCCTGAGTTATGCACAGGGCGAAGAAAAAAAAGAGTCCCCGGGGAGGGGACTGAATGACCCGGGGAGGGTCTGGGATTGGGTTTTGGGTTTGTGGGGGGTCGGGGGACGCCCGGGGCCGAAGCCTCCGGGCCATCCAAAATTTTTCGCTAGTTGCCTGCCTGGGTCAACAGCGCGGTGCTGTTCTTTTCGGCGAGGTCGCGCTTGGCCAAGACTTCGCGGCCCAGGTCTTCGTCATCCTCTTCCGAGACGCCGGCCCAGATGCCCTTGAAGGCGTCGCGGGCTTGCTTCTCGAGGTTGGCCATCGCCACGTCTTCGGGGTTGTTCAACTTGTCCCACCAGACCAGGCCGGCCTTGGTCATTTCCATGCCGATGTCCAGGCCATTATCGAGCTTCACTTTGCCGATCAGGGTACCATCGGATTCGGTGCCGGTGATTTCCACGCTCACGTCGTTCATAAATGCGTTGTCGGCGATGTAGTGGCGGGCGGCCTTGCCGGCCACCGTCTTGCGGTCGGCGCAATCGATGCCCTGGATACGCACGTCCATGACCTTGCCTGCGCTCAAGATTTCGAGGGCGGCGCCGTTCTTGACCCCGACCACTTTACCGTTGAGGTTGGCGGCGGGAATGACGGTTATCAGGCTGCACAGGAGCATCAGGGTCTTCATTGTGTTTTCCTTGAGTGGCCGCCGCTCTGGTGGGCGTCCGGCCGGGTTTACATTAGGTACATCGGAGGGGGTTTCCGAAACCTTTACACTTTCTTTCCACGCTCGGGAGGAATGGTTCCGGAATCTATTCTGCGGTTTCTTACGGAAAACCCCGTTTTCGCCCGAATTTTTGGGGATTTTGGGCGGCCGTAGGCGCGCCTCCTTGGGTCTGCCCGGCCGCGGTCGGTGACGTCCGTCACAAGGTTTAAATAGAAGTGCCCCGCCTGGGGAGGCGGGGCAACGCTGCCGCCATGAGGGTGGTGAGGCAGCGGGGGTGCCCATCGGGTATTGGGCGCCTACAAGAGGGCCAATATCCGATGGACGGGGGCTCGGGAATTATAGGGCGGCGGGGAACACGCGCAGGAACACGGTGCCGTTGGCGCGGCCGGGCAGTTCCAGGTTTACGCTGGACTGGCCCTTGGCGTAGGCGGCGCTGGCCACGGTCTTGCCGGCCAGGTCCATGGCGGCCACGGTACCGGCCACGTTACGGTAGGCGGCGGGCACGGAAACCTTGAGGGACTTGCCGTCGGCGGCGCGCAGGGCCTGGGCCAACGAGGGGCGGGCCGGGGCGCGCAGGGAGGAGGCGTTGGGATCCTTGAGGCCGATCAAATACAGGTCATCGATCAAGAGCTCGCCCTTGGTCACGGTGGGATTGGTGTCCTTCTGCAGGGCGAAGGAGAAGCCTTCCATCTGGGCCAGGGTGGGGTTCTTCTTGTTCATCGTTCCGTAGGTGCCGATGAAGACCGGCGCCGCAGTTCCGCTCAGGGCGGCGCGGCAGTACTTCCATTCGGCGGTCACGGAGACTTCGGCGCGCGCCCAGCTGTAATCGGTGACATCCTTCGTCAAAGCGATGATGGAGACCTTGACCGGAGGCGTGGCCTTGGCCCAGAAGCCGATGGCGGTGGCGCCGGTGATGTCGCGGACAGCCGCGCCGGTGGGCACGAAATTGGTGCCCATGGTCACTTCGGGCGAATAGGTGCAAGTCGGACCGCACTGGGGGCGCGTGGTGCCGAAGGTGTAGGCCAGGCGGGCCGATGCGCCCATGATCTTGGTGGCGTCGTCGCTGAAGCTGGAGTCGCCGAAGATGGGGGGCGAAACGGTATTGTCGGCGCTGTTCACCTTGGAATTGCCCTTGGAACCGGTATCATCCAGGTAGAACCAGAAGCCGTCGATCATGTTCTGGTTGGTGCGCAGGTCGAAACCCGCGACGAGGGTGGAGTCCGCGGCCTTGGCCACGGCGGCGGCTGCCAGCAGGGAGAGGAGGAGGTTCTTGGTGTTCACGATTCACGTCCTTGGCGGGTGGTCAGTTGTCTTGCGGCCCGCGTTTTCGTATGCAGGCGATTGCTGGGCAGAAGGTATCCTGGGCCCCGGGCTTGCACAAGTACGCTTGGTCAAAGTGGAGGTGAAAGGGTTCTCGCACCGGAGAACCCTTGCGGGCGGGCCGGGAAAACGCCCTGAAATCACGTGGCGGCGAACCGGATGCCGAAAACATACCACAGATCCGGTGGGGTTTACCGGTGGGCTCGGGTCGGCCTCGGTAAGTTAATCGACAGGTAGGAAGGGGGTAACGTGAAGTCTGGGGGTAGCGGGGAGATTACGGGTCGATTGGCGGCGGGCGTGTCATTGGTATTGGGGTCGGTGCTGGCGATGGTCGCGGGGGCGCCTGCGGAAGGCCTGCGCGACTTTGCGCAGAAGCGGGGGCTGGCCATCGGAGCGGCGGCGGGTGGGACATTCTGGGGTGGCGATGCGCGTTACCGGGAAACCCTGGCGCGCGAATTCAATATGGTGGTAGCCGAGAACGCCATGAAGTTCGATCAGCTGGAACCCAGTCGTGGTCAATTCGAGTGGGCCCAGGCCGATTCCCTTGCGGCCTTCGCGGCGCGCAACGGTATGGCCCTGCGCGGGCACAACTTCGTCTGGTACCAGCAATCCAAATGGCTCGAGGCTGCGGGCGATTTGCCGCGCGCCGAAATGCTCGCCATCCTCAAGAACCACATCGATCAGGTGGCGGGGCATTTCGCGGGCAAGGTCGCGGAATGGGACGTGGTCAACGAGGCCGTGGCCGACGACGGCTCCGGATTGCGCGACAGCTTCTGGCGCAAGCGCATCGGCGACGACTACATCGATTCGGCTTACGCCTGGGCGCATCGCGCCGATCCCAAGGCCTTGCTCTTCTACAACGACTACTCCGGCGAAGGCGCGGGCGCCAAGTCGGATCGCATCTACGCCCTGGTCAAAGGCCTCAAGGAGCGCGGCATCCCCATCCACGGAGTGGGCATGCAATGCCATTTCCAATGCGCGAAGGGGTTTCCCACCGCGGCCATCTCCACCAACATGAAACGCCTGGGCGCCCTCGGGCTCTCGGTCACCATCACGGAACTCGATTTCCGCGTCAAGCTGCCGGCCGACTCCGCGGCCCTGGCCCTGCAGCGCGACAACTACGCGAGCCTGCTGCGCACCTGCCTCGAAAACGCCAATTGCAAAAGCTTCCTCACCTGGGGTTTCACCGATGCGTATTCCTGGGTACCGGGCTTTTTCCAGGGTGAGGGCGCGGCCCTGCCCTTCGACGCCGCTTATGCCCCCAAGCCCGCCTATGCAGGAATGCTTGGCGTGTTGGGCGAGAGCATCGGGATCCGGAAAACGGGCGGAAGGCCGCGCACGGGCGGCCTAGGTAACGTTCGGGTTACCCTAGGAGGAACGCTGGCTTCGGGTTGGCGCTATACCGGACCGGTGGAATGGCGTAACGGCCTGGGCCGTTTTTCCCCGGCGCCGTAGCTCCGGTTCAGAAGTGCCCGGTCAGATGCCCATGCTCGGCGGGCTTCCCGTCCAGCACCTCGCGCACCTTGGCCGCCAGGGTCTTGGGCGAGAACGGCTTCGGCAAAAAGGCTTCGCCGTAATCGGGACCGCTTTCCCGGAAACTCATCTCTCCCGGCGCCCTGCTCCCCATGCCTTTCAGCACGGTCTCCTCGCTATAACCGGAGATGAAGAGTACCCGCATCTCGGGCCGCAAGGGCTTGAGATGCTCGGACAGTTCCTTGCCGCTCATGTTCGCCATCACCATGTCGGTGAGCAGCAGATGGATGGGACCCTGATGCCGCTGGCTGATGAGGATGGCTTCGCCGCCATGACGCGCCTCGAGCACGGCGTACCCGTGCATGCGCAGGATCTCGCGCACCAGGGTGCGTACCGCCTCTTCGTCTTCCACCAAGAGCACGGTTTCCACGCCGCTCAGGGAATCCCGGGATTCCTGGGGCGAGGGCCGATGGTTTCCGGTTTCGCGGGCCACCCGGGGCAGGAACACCTTGATGGTGGTGCCTTTCCCGATTTCGCTTTCCACCGCCAGGGTACCGCCACTCTGCTTCACGATGCCGTACACGGCCGAGAGGCCCAGCCCCTGGCCCCCGCCTTCCTTGGTGGTGTAGAACGGTTCGAAGAGATGGGCCTTCACGTCTTCGTCCATGCCCATGCCCGTATCGCTTACGGCCAGCATGACGTAGGAACCGGGCACCAGGAACAATTCGCCCCGCGCCTGGACGCCTTCCAATTCCACGTTGCCGGTCTCCAGGGTCAACTGACCGCCATGGGGCATGGCGTCCCGGGCGTTCATGGCCAGGTTGAGGATCACCTGTTCCAGCTGGCCGGGATCGGCCCATACCTTGCCCAAGGTCGGGTCGAGCACGGTAACCAGTTCCACGTCTTCGCGGATCAAGCGCCGGACCATCTTGTCCATCGCCCCGACGGTCTTGTTCAAATCCAGCGACTCCGGGGAAAGCACCTGCTTGCGGCTGAAGGCCAGCAACTGGCGGGTAAGGCCGGCAGCGCGCTCGGCCGCGTCCCGGATCTCCTCCAGGTTCTTGCGTTGCAGCGACGGATCGCCAGCGCCGGTAAGCAGCAATTCCGCATAGCCCGTAATAGCAGTAAGCAGGTTGTTGAAATCATGGGCCACTCCGCCCGCCACGCGTCCGATGGCTTCCATCTTGCGGGAGTTGCGCAGTTGATCCTCGCTGCGGCGCAGGGCCTCTTCGGCGCGCCGGCGCGCATCCACGTTGATGGCCACGCCGATTACGCCCGCCACCTCGTCGTATCCCTTGAATACGGGGCTGAAATAGGTCTCGAACCAGAGCCCGCCCAACTCCACCGTCGAGGTGAACTCTTCTCCGGAAAGCGCGCGCCGCACGTTGAGGCGCACCTGGGGCTCGTGCTTGTATATGTCGAATGCCGATTTGCCGATGGCCTCGCCCGTCCGTAATCCCAGGGATTCCAGACCCCGGCCTTCGCACAGCGTGAAGACGCCTTTCGCATCCAGGGCGAACATTACCAGCGGGGCGTTGGCGATAATGGTGCGGATATGTTCCTTGCTGCGGCGCAAATCCTCTTCGGCGCGACGGCGCTCGGTCACGTCCACCGCCAGGCCCATCACGCCTTCGCTGCCGCCTTCCCCGCCCTCGATGGAGCGGAGATGGATCTCGAAAGTATTGCCGCCGATCTCGATGGCCTCATCGACTTCGGCGCCTTCCAGGGCGCGGCGTACCGGGGCCACCAGGGCCTGGGCCGGCGAAGGCCGGGCGAACAAGGGCTGACCGGGCAGGGACGTCCCTTGCAAATCCATGGCTTCCAGGCCGCGGCCCTCCGCCAAGGTGAATACGCCTTCTTTGTCCCAGGCCAATAGAGCCAAGGGGGAATGGGCCAGCACCGAGCGCAGTACGCTTTCGCTGCGCCGCGACGAGGTCTCGCTTTGCTTGAGCGAATCCTCTTTCGACTTCCGTTCGGAAACATCCCGCGCGGTCACCACGCGCAGGGCGCGGCCTTCCCAGGGAAACGGGTAACCGCTGGCTTCCAGCCGCAGCCGGGTACCGTCCGGCTTTGCTCCCGTGAACTCGCGGGTGGCGAAGGCTTCGTTACCGGTCAAGGCTTCGGGCAGGAATTCGACCAGGGGACGGCCGGGGAAATCCCCCTCCGGGCGGGCGAACAGCTTGTCCCATGCGACATTGGTTTCGAGCAGCACATCGCCGGCAAGCAAAGCCATGCCATCGAGCGATTTCGCGAAGAGACGGCGGAAGGCGCCGGAGTTGCCGCCAGAATTGCCCGCCGTCGAATTGCCCGCCGCATTACCGGCAGGATCCGAAGCGCCATCGACGTGGCGATCCCCGCTGCGGCGCTCGCCGAAAATGCGGTCCATTACCGACGCCGGAAATGACTTTCCGCGGCCTGGTCGGGCTGCCATCAAGAGTCCCCTCTACTGAGCTTCAATGTCCGTTGGGCTTGGGAGGTCCCATAGGGGAGGCGATACCACCACGCTCCCCGATATCCACTGGACTCCATATATAATTTTTTCGTGACATGGATCCCAGGATAAAATGATGCCATGGCCCTTTTACCACTTTCGTGAGATCGGTATCGATTCGGTTTAAATCCACTTCAGGACCGAACCCCAGCCGGCCCCGGGACAGGGCATGGAATGGCCCGACCCGCATCCGGAAAACAAATTCCCGCCGGCAGTAAGGACAAGGAAAATCGAACGGGGAAAACGGATTAAGCGGGGTGACCGGCGCTGGTGAGCGCCGAGCGGACTTTTTCGAGCAAATCCTTGGGACTAAAGGGCTTGGCGAGGAAGCCGGCGCGCGCGTCCTCCACCTCCTGCTGCACCATGGGATTGCTGGCGAACCCGGAAATGTAGAGCACCCCGATGTCCGGGCGGATGAGGCGGATGCATTTGGCGAGCTCGCACCCGGTGAGGAACGGGTCCATCTTGACGTCCGTCAAAAGCAGGTGCACCGCTTCCCGGAAGCTGTCCAGCATGATCAGCGCTTCGTCGCTATGCTTGGCGCGCAGGACGCGATAGCCTTCGGCCTCCAACACGTAAGCAGCCAGGTTACGGATGGAATCCTCATCGTCCACGAGCAGGATGGTCTTGGCATTCTCCGACATAGCCACCTCGAAATTGTTCCGGGGAAAGTGTCCGGGCTCCCCTACACGTAATCCGCAATCGTAATAGGATCCCAATCCCTTTAATAAGCTACCATATTCACCCGGGTGAAGGGTATGCCCGGCTTTCCGTCCCGCCGCAGAATACGCCCAATCCGTACGTTCGGCCCCATATCCCTCCCGAATTTTGGGAGAGGCGCAAGGGCGCGTTGCCCAGTCCTTCCCCTAGGAGTAAATTACCCTCCTAGCGGGGCAGATGGCCGCGCCCCACCCGCCCGTAGTCCCGGGCGTTCCAATCCTTTTGGACCTTTGAGGCCCAATCCCCGTTCCCGCAACATTCAGGAGGCGGTTTATGAATCCGAATGAAACTCCGACACCGGCCGCGCCCTCGGACACCCGGGCCAAGGCCCGTATTCTGCTCCCCATCGCCGGCGCCGTCATCGCGTTGGTGGTGTTCCTGGCCTTGTTCTGGAACCAGGGGCAGCATGGGAAAAAAGGGCACGGAATTCGGGGAGGCGCTTATGGCCAGCGGGATGCACACAATCCCCGCGGCAGCGGAGGTTCGCCCGTGGGAGGAGGGTACTCCAGCGACGACGACGTCGGCGGCGGCAATGGCGACGGGGAAGGTAACGCTGCAGTTACCGGGAACGGATCACCGGTGGGCGGAAAACGCACCGTCGGTGCCGGCAACGGCGCGAACTCCGGGGGCGTCGGCGGCAATTCCAATCATTCCGTGGAAAGCGGCTGGTGGTACCGGGACGATGGGAAGCCGGCGGGCACGGGCTCAAAAGCGAACAACGGACGGGAATCTCCTGTGGGCGGGGATTAAATAGCTCCAAACGGGCCCAAAGTTGCATCCCCCTGGGCTAAGTTCTACCTTCTGGAGCTTCCCGGAGGCCGCTCCGGGCGCGGTTCGCGGCCCTGGATACATTCCGGTTGCGGTCCGTAGGTTCTCGGGCACCAGTAGCTCAGCTGGATAGAGCGCTGCCCTCCGAAGGCAGAGGTCACAGGTTCGACTCCTGTCTGGTGTACCACTTCCCTCCCATCCCCGTTCTATCGAACTATGCCAAGCTCAATGCGACTTCAGTTTTTGAGTAGCCAAGGGCGCGATAGGTTTTTAGGCGCTTCTCGAACATTCTGGAAAGCATCGGCACGGCCCCATCCACATAGTCGTAGATCCGAACTTCCTGTTTTCCCGGATGCAATCGGTTCAATCGCCCGGCATACTGCGTCAACGTACCCTTCCATGATATTGGAGCCGCAAGAAAAAGCGTATCCAGACGGGCATCGTCAAAGCCCTCACCGACAAATCGACCGGTCGCTAGGATCACCCTCTCCTCGGATTCGGGTATCTTCGTCAAACCGGCCGTTGACGTTTTCCTTTTCTTGGAAGTCATTCCACCTTGAAGAATGACGACGTGCTGTACCCGTCCCTGAAGGCTTACTCGGAAAAATTCCAATTGCTCCTTCCGTTCGGTCAAGAGAATGGGCGATCGCCCTTCCTTCATGACCGATAGGACGTCTTCAAGGATAAGCAGGTTCCGGGCCTGATCTCTTGCCAGTAAGCGATACAGGTCCTGTATTTTCGTGACACCGCTCGGATTCTCAGATTGAAACGATGTAACCCTTCGGATTAGCCGGTGCCCGAATGGACGAAGCGCGGCTTGCTTCTTGGCATCCATCGAATATCGCACCGGCCCTAATTGCATTTCGGAGATCGGATGTAATCCATCCCGCCGGTGCGGAGTGGCCGTCAGGCCAATTACAAAACGCGCTTTCACTTCTGCGAGAATCTTTTCGAAGGAAACCGCGGGCAAGTGATGGCATTCATCTACGATGACGTGGCCATAGTTCGCGACCAGATCATCCACCACCCCATCCCTTACAAGACTTTGCAGCATCGCTACATCGATCCTTCCGGTGGGTTTCCGTTTCCCCCCTCCAATTATGCCGATTTCCTTCTCGCTGATTCCGAGAAATAGGGAGAGTTGAGCAACCCATTGATCAAGCAAAGGTGCCCGGTGCACGAGGATCAAGCTGTTCCTTCTCCGCGCTGCCGCGAGGAATATCCCCAATACAGTCTTGCCCATACCAGGAGGCGCGACCAGGATTCCGATTTCATTTTCGAGAAGCGTATTCGCTGCCTTATTTTGTTGCGGCGTCAATTGGCCATTGAAAGAAACCTCAAGGGGCGCGCCTTCACTCCGCTGATCTTCCAACAAGATCCCAATCCCATTTTCACGCGCCAACACTTCCAGTTCGGTTAGGCATCCCCTTGGTAGCGCCAAATGCTTTGGCAATTCTTCTGTAGAGGCGATAATCCGAGGAGTCAAAGCCGTTGAGAGCCGCATGCTCTGCTTCTTGTAAAATTCCGGATTCTGGAATGCCGCTATTCGTTTGATTCGATTCAGGAGCGAAGCGGGTAATCCAGCTTTCTCGACAAAAAGCCTTTGCGCATAGATGACCCGGATTTCCTTTGGCATTTGCCCCTGGATTGTTATGAACGGGACCTTTCCCGACGGAGGTCGTGCCCATGGTTCGGGGTCCTCATCCTCCGGCATTGCCACAAATCGAACGCCCGTAACTGATCCATTTTTCGTTGCGGATAAAGCGATCTCCTCGACCTGTTCCGGGGACAACCTCTTTAAGGAAAGCAGGTAATCCCATTGATCGGGGTAGGGGGAAAATCCTTGATCCAAGAAAACCGAGTTTCCGTGTTTCCGGGGCTCGTATTGAAGTGGCAGAGCAATAAGATTTCCAAATCCACCCTTGGGCATAGTGTCCTGATTGGGGAATAGTCTGTCATACGATTCCAGGCTGATTTGATGCCGGCGGGACATCGTTTCGGTAATTAGGAAACATCCCATTTTCCTGGCCTGGGCAGCGGAGACCGGGGAATCGAAGAAAAACCATACGTGGCCGCCGTTCCCGGATCGTGACCGCTCGACGGAAATTGGAATCCCTTCCTGTCTGCAAGTCTCGGCTATTGCCGCGACGTCCTCCATCCACCCGTCCTTATCGAAATCCATTGCAAGGAACCAGCAGGTCTCATCAGGAAGCATCGGGTAAACCCCAAGGGTATGTCTTCCTTGGAGGTGATTCATGATGACCAGATCATCGACCGGAATGAAGGCTTGGTTCGGGCATTCGCCGCATTTAACCTGCGGCTTTCCGCAGATGTTCGGTGCCCATTCGTTGAAGCAGGCCGGGGCATATCCTTTAGTCGCTTTTTTAGGATTCATCCACAGTTTGGGAAACACATCTCCTCGTCCACGAAATAGGCTTCGGAACAGGGTGACTTTTTGGGCGGAGGTGAAGGATACCGAAGCCAATGAATTCAGCGATTTCGGCTTTGCGGGTTCGAGGGGTTGGAACTGAACAGCACCTTTTATTGATTGGATTTTTTGAAGGATGTGCGCGCGTTCGCGTTCGATTTCCTCCAAACGGGCTTCATGGCGGGCCAACTCTTCGGAATGCGGCTTTGGCCCCGGCGGCTGTGAATTCACGTGGCTCTATCCCTTTACACTTCCCGATCCTTGCCCACCAATTCCGCCTGTTCCAACACGATAGCCTTTAGGTCAAAGGAGTTCAGTAGATCCAAGTAACTCGAACCAAGACAGTGTCCCGGGTTCAACTTCGAACTCGGTGAAGTCGACGTTCATCTGGAGGCGTCCCCACCAATGACTTTCCGGTATCCGCCTTTATCGGGGCCGACGCGCTCCAACTGTCCCGATTCGCGTAGGGTTCGGATTGCCCTAAGAATCGCGCTTTCCGATTTTCGGAGTTGCTTTGCTAATTCTGGGGCGGATAGCTCCGGCTTTTCTTTCAGCAGACCTAAGATTACTGCCCCCGTTTTCCCTGGCGTTTTCCCTGGCGTTTTCCCTGGCGTTGCTTCCCACGATTGGGCTGTCGGAGGATTTCCCGGCAGCCCAAAAGTCACCACCACGGCGCCCTCACGCCGGGAAAATATCGGGGGTTGATGGCCGGCCTCAAGCATCAACCGGGCGATTTTCAGCGTACCCCGGCCCCAGGTTTCAATAATCCCCCGCCGGTAGAAAGTACGGGCAATCATAGGATTCCAAGGCTTCGATTCATGCTCGCGGAAAAGGGCTTCCGGGGTAAAGCCGAAATGCAAATCGCCAATGGAAATGATTTCGAGTCGATTATCGTAAAGCGCCACGCTCACCGATCCGCCGCCGATTGAGTAGTCGCGATGAACGAATGCATTGGCGAGGGCTTCACGCATGGCTTCAACGGGCAGCAAAGGGGTGTCTGTTCTTTCATCTTGCCAGGTTCGATACGGCCCGCTACCGGCAGGGATTCGATCAAGAATCGCTCCGCCCGACGCATCAGGGCGAAGGCATTGCCATGGAATTGCCGATTATCGAGGAATTCATCCCGGTTAAGGCCCTTGAACCGCGCCACTTTGAGAAGAAGCTGCGGGAAATCCGGTGGCTCTTCCTCGTCCTTGCAAAAAAGCACAACGGCCGCGCGCGACAAGCGCTGCCCATCCACCAGCAATCCCAGGCCACGCAGCATTTCCAACGGCTCACGCGTGCCCGGATCATCCATCCTACCGCGACGGATGGATTCTTCCAGGGTCACCACGATCTCGCGACTATCGAGACGGGAAGCCTCCCACCCGATAGCCGGCCGATTTTCCCAACGTTCGACGGAATGCATCTCTTCCAAAAGCAATTGCTGATAGGTATCACGGGGCATGGCGCGAGTGGTGTTTAGGACCCGCTCATAGGCCACGCCGCGGAATGCAACCGGGGCGCGGGCCGAGCGCACGATCGTCAAGACGAGTACCTCGGTACCCTGGCCGACGGCTACACGGTTCAATGTAGGGAATAATGGAGGTTCGAATCCACGGAATTCCTGGGCCAACTCTTCCAGGGTATGATCCGTTACGACTTGTCCGGCAGGCTTACCGGATGGAGTCACCCCGAACAACACTTTGCCGCCCCGGCCGTTGGCAAATGCACAAAGCGTACGGCAAGCCCGCTCCTTTTCCGCGGTGGATTTTTTGAGCTCCAGCGTGTCGGATTCGCCCAAGGTGACCCAGCTTCGGATGAGATCGATATCCATGGGATTCACCGTTTCCTTTTCGGCTTCCGATCAATTTCTTCCTTCAGCTCCAGCAGGCGACGGACCAGAAAAGGCTGGGGTGTACGCTTTCCGTTTTCCCAATGGTTCACCGAACTGAAGGTGACTCCAACCTTGTGAGCAAAGGCTTCTTGGGTCAGATGGAGTTCAGCGCGCAGGCGTTTGATCAAGGAGGGGATATCGAGTTGGGTCATAGGCCTTTAGGGCAATTCCGCCGGATAAGGGAGTATGTAACCTAACATAGCTGATCAAATAAATGGGCGTCAATGGATGAACCGACTTGATAACGATTTTGCAGACGGGGTTTGCAAAATCAGGCGCCAAGAAACCATTCCAACTCCCCCACCTCATCAAGGTCAAACGTTGGATTTTGCCCACTTTGGGCCAAGGAAGTTCGCAAAGAGTTCGCCATCGTGGACCATTTCTCGCAATCCCCGGGCTTTCGCTCCCAACGGTGAACTTGCGTTATTTCTAGAATAAGTCCCGCATGAGAATTCCCCCCCGGCTTATTCCCCTTGTCGAGGACGGCACCATCGACGAGGTGGTGGCGCAGGTCCGCAGCGGGAAGGAAGCGGACGTCTTCGTGGTCCGCATGGGCGACCAGGTTCGCTGCGCCAAGGTCTACAAGGAAGCCAATAACCGCAGCTTCCGCCAGGCGGTCCAATACCAGGAAGGGCGCGGCGTCAAGAACAGCCGCACCTCGCGGGCCATGGCTTCGCGTTCGCGGTACGGGCAGAAGCAGGCCGAGTCGTCCTGGATCACCGCGGAAGTGGATGCGCTGAACAAACTGAGCGCCGCCGGCATCCGGGTTCCCAAACCCTACGGCTTCTTCGAAGGCGTACTGATCATGGAGCTCGTGACGGACGAAGACGGCGAGCCCGCGCCGCGCCTCGATGATGTTTCACTTACCCCAGAAACCGCGCTGCTCTACCATGAGGAGCTGATCGCGCAAGTCGTGAAGATGCTCTGCATGGGGATCATCCACGGCGATCTTTCCGAGTTCAACGTGTTGGTCGACGCCGAAGGCCCGGTGATCATCGATCTCCCGCAGGCGGTCAACGCGGTCGGGAACAATAGCGCGGCCATGATGTTCGCCCGGGACGTGGACAACCTGGCCCGCTATTTCGGGCGTTTCGAACCGGGCATCCTGCAACTGAAGTACGCCAAGGAAATCTGGTCGCTTTTCGAGAAGGGGAAGCTGACGCCCGACATCGAACTTACGGGCGAGTACCACGAGCCGAAGAATACCGCCGACGTCCATGGGGTGCTCGCGAGCATTACCGACGCGCGCAAGGAACACGAGATGCGGCTCGCGAAAAAGGAAGCCGACCGGGAAGCGAAAAGGTCTCCCGAAGAGCCGCGCCCCGCGGCGCCGCTGGCCAGACCACCCAGACCGGCCGCAAAGCCTTCGCCCCAGCCGGCGCCAAAACCCGCTCCCCCCAAGGCCCAGGAACAGAAGCCGGCGCAAGACCCGAAACCGGCCTGGGGCCGGCGATCCGCTCCACGCCGGAAGCCCGGATAATACCGTAACCTTTGCGCTACGGTGCGCGGGTATACGGAGCCTGCGCATCCCCAAGCAGCGGAAGCAATTCCCTGGGCGAAGTGAACGCGTGTTCCAATCGCGTGCAGGGATCCCGAAAGCGAAGGCTTTTCGAAAGGAGCTGAAGCGGGCGGGCCGGATCGTCCGGGGCTTCCGGAAGCAGATCAGGATAATAGGGATCATGAAGGATGGCCGCCCCGATCTGGGAGACTTGCAACCGCAATTGGTGCCGCTTCCCGGTAGCAGGATACAAGGCGAGCCTGGCATATCCTCCCGACCGCTGCAGGAGGGTAATCCTGCAAAACGCATTCGGAACCCCTTCCGCCAAACGACAGCGTAACGTGGATCCGGATCTTTCGATGCGGCCTTGCAACTCCCATTCCTTTTCCGCGGGTGCTGCGGAGAGCCACCGGATGCTCGCCTCGTACCCTTTGTCCACGCGGCGATCCTTGAACAGGTCCTGGTATTGCCCGCGCTCGTTTTCATGGATGGAAAACAAAACCAATCCGGCCGTGTGCCGGTCGATTCGGTGGACCGGAGACAACCCAGGCTGGCCGGTTTCTTCCATCAGCTGGTAGAGGAGGCATTCCTTCACGAATTTTCCGCCCGGAACCACGGGGAGGAAATGCGGCTTGCAGGCAACCAGGATATGCTCGTCCCGATAAATGATTTGATGGGCTTCGCCTATGCGCGACTCGACGGGAACTTCCCTGAAATAACGGATTTCCATTCCGGGCCCAAGATTGGATTGGGCGAACGCGTCGGTGCCATCGCCGAAGCGGACTTTTCCCTCAGCGATGCGACGCGTCCAGGTTTCCGCCGCGATGTGCGGAAAGCGCTCGGAGAGGAAGGCGAGCAAGGTGATGTCAACCGGTATTCCGCCAGGCACGATGATGGAGGATGCCCGGGGTGAGATACTGTTCACGGGGTAAAGATAAATCGTCCCTTGGCCAGGTCTTTAAGCAATCTCCCCTGCAAGTCGAATATCCCGAGCGAAACGTTGCGCCGGTTCAAATCGGATGGGACCGCAATCGTGGTCGGGGCGGTAGGGGGAACGTACGGGGTGATGGCAGCCAGATCGGCCGGGACATATCCTTTGGTTTGCAGGCACCACAACATGATGCCGCCGAACCCCTGGTTTACCACCATCTCGCAAAGATCAACGCTGGCCTGAACACCGATATTGCCGGATCCCTGATCCGGGGAAATACCGATCCCGGGGCCTAGTTTGGATTTGGGTACGCCCAGGTCCATAAAGGTCTTGAGGTATCCCGGGTACTTATCCGCTTTGGCGCCGTACCACATGTCATTGATCTGGTCGACATACATATGCACTTTCGCGGCGATGGGGTTCCAATCTTCGGCGGCGATGGTGATACACAGGGTCGGATCGAGGGCATTGATGGAATCCCTGAGATCCTTATGGAAGGCGACGAACTGGCTGACGACCTCATTGCCTTCCCAATCGGTATCGATCCCGTCGTATCCGAGTCTTCTCAGATAGGACATAAGGCTGGAAATGAATTTGGTCCGGTTGCCATCGGTGGTCGCATTCGCGAATTGCTGACCGTAGCCGCCGCCGCCGATCGAGAAGATGACCTTCTTATGCTTGCTGTGGCCTATCGCAATCAACTGTTTGGCGATATTCTCATCGGGTAATCCGAGCGAAGCATCGTTATTTATGGTGACCTGGAAATTCGAGAGGTGGGTAACCGCATCCCACGGTATGGTTGTCGGGCTATATGAATGGTCCCAGGAGACATAGTATCCCAATGACCAGCCGACTTTTTTCGGCGCCGCCGACAGGAGAGAAATAGCGCCGACCACCACGAACGGAAACAGCCACGACCTTTTCATGCAGAGTCCGGAGCGAGCCCCAACCGATACCCGTCCGGTGCCTAATTTATCCCGATTCCCCTTTTCGCGCCGTACAAAGCCGGCCCCTCCCCCGCCAAAAACGCCATAGCCGGAAACTGGGACCGGCCCGCCCCGATGTATATTCCCGCCATGCATGATCTTGAACCTCTTGACGGATCGATATTGCCGCCGGGAACCTACCGCCACTACAAAGGCAATGACTACCAGGTGATCGGCCTCGCGCGTCACAGCGAATCCTTGCAGACGCTGGTCGTGTATCGCGCGTTGTACGGCGAGGGCGGGCTTTGGGTACGGCCGCTCGCGATGTTCCTGGAGGCCGTCGAGGTCGACGGGAAAAGCGTGCCGCGTTTCGCGCGTTCCGGCTGATCCGGTCGGCCAATCCCATCTCGCTTCAATCCGGTAGTTGCCGTGCAGCCAGGATTATTTGCAGCGCAACCTGGTGGGATTGGAGGGCGCGATCGACGCGACCTATATCTACAAGCGTTGCCAGTGATCCCGGAGCGGCGGCGCTTGGCTTCAGGGAAGCAGGCGCCCCGCTTCCGTGGATTTGGCTTCGAGCACCATGGAACCTTCGGACATTTTCAGGATATAGCGGCCGGCTACGGAATATCCCCCCATCGCCGAACCCGTTTTGGAGCCGGTGAAGAAGCCGGGATGGGCGCCCCGCGCCGTACGGTACCGGAAGGGGCTCACCCCGGTGGTGGGAGTGTGGGTGACGTAGTGCGCGATGGAGTCGTACGCGTTCGCCGCTGACTTGCCCACGTCCCAGGCCATTACCCCGCCGAAAGAGCTGTCGATGGCCAGCCGGCACTTGGCCAGATTGTCGGCGAGATTGTTCATGTCGAAACCGATTCCGTGGTTCGCCTTCGGGGCGCCCAACTTGAATACGATGGAAGCGTCGCGCCATTCGCTGGCCGCGGTCTGGTCATAGGACATGGAATTGGCTTGATCCATGATGGAGCATACGGCGGCGCTGCAATTGGGGTACCAATCGTCGGTGATGGCGGCCGTGATCATAAGGGGCGGATGGAGGCGCACCGAATCCCGGACCTGCTTATGGAAGGCGAGGAAACGCGCCACGTTCGCGGGGCTGTTGTCGTAGTTGGGATCTTCCGCCACCTCCCAATCGAGATCGACGCCGTCGTACCCGTACTTGAGGGTCATGTCCATGATGTTCTTGACCAGGGTCGTCTGCGTGGAGGCGTTCAGGCAGGCCGCGGCGAAACCGGGATGATCGCCTTCGCCGCCGATGCTCAACAGGGCTTTGACCTTATGCGCGTGGCAGTTGGCCACGAACGCGGCCTGATCGCTTCCGCGCAAATCGCCCGTGCCCAGGGATCCGTTGCCGCTGACGGTGACGTGGAAATTCATGAGATGGGTGAAGGCCTTGAATACGCCTTCGCTCAGCGTTCCGCCGTAATAGTAGCCGGTGGACCAGCCTACGTATTTCCCTTTGTATTGGGCATGGGCGGCGCAGGCCAAGACGGCGAGGAGAAGGGGGAGTTTCCTGATCATGTCTGAACGCTCCGGAGCATGGGTGGATCGATAACGACAGTTCCCCCTGGAATGCCCCCTTAAGGTAGGCGGCCGCCCCGTTTGCGCCGCGGCCTCACTTCCCATTTCCCGGCCCAACGGGCGCCATGCGGCTTATCCGCGCGGATTCGCGCAGCTTTGCCCTGAATCGTTTCCTGTCAGGAAGCGGAATTTGACCGATTTCGGCCCGCAGGACGTGATCCCGGACACAGGCACCCCCGTGGCCCTGTGATACATTCGGATAAGAACCTGGGATCCGTAACCCCCCGATTCGGGAGTGCTTATCAACTTCCGCGAAGCCATTTCGTGGCGCCTTATGACCGAGATCGCGCGGCGCAGCCCCGAAGATTTGCGTATGCTCGAGTCGCATCCGGGACAGGGCCTGTTCGATTGCCTGGGTCTCATGGACGGAACGGGCCGCCCCCTGGTCAGCCTGACGCGCTCGGGAATCCTCACTTGCCATGCGACCTTGGAAGGCGAACCGCTTACGGCGCGCGAAACCGATTTCTTTTCCGGTATCTTGGAAGAGGGCTCCCTGGCCCACAAAGTGCAGATCCTCTGCGCGGTGTTGCGCATCCCTTCTTATAAGCGGCTGCCTTCCACCACGCCCGCCATCCTCGCGTATCGTTATCTGTCCGCCTTGCTGGAACAAGCGGCGCTGGCCTCGCGACCCTGGGAATGCCGCAACGGGTATTACGGGACCGAAGGCATGGGTTCGGGCGAGCGACCCGATTTCTCCCTGTTCCCGCTTGCGAAGAAGTGCCTGTACGCCTCGCCGCGCCCGGAGCGCGAAGGCCGCCTGCCGTCACAGGGATTCTGGTTCCTGTTCGTGGACGGTGAGCCGATGCTATGCGTAAGCGAAACCGGCAAGATGTGGGACCGCGATTTCAACGAGGCCGACCTGGTGCCGGCCTACGCGCAGCGGCGCAGGATTTGGCCGCTGGTGACGGAGACGGCGGGGTCGGTCCTGTCCTGACCTCGATTGGCCGTTAGGCAATCCCGATTTCGAAATCATCCTTAGCGAGCTCGCGAACTACGATGGGCCGATTAAGGAACCGACCGATGGTCCCGATATTGGTCCGGCAATGCGCCGTGAGTGCCGAGGTGCGGAAGGAACCTCCTGCGCCCAACGCCATCGGCAACAGCAATTGATCCGCCAGATGCGAACCCACCGGCGCGAGACGGCTTTCGTAACGGCGCATGTCGGCGATGACGCCATCGGCCAGGGCTTCCGGGGAGGCGCCGAAGGCCCCGAAGCCGGTGATGATTTCGGAAACGTTGTCGTATTGCAATTCGCCCAGGATCACGTGACCGGGTCCCGGCGAACCGGCGTCCTCCGCTACAGTGACGCGATGGGATTCCAAACCCAGCTTCGCGAGCAAATGCGACTGCGCGCGTTCGGCCACCTGGGGCGGGATCTTGCTCCAGATAATCCGCACGGTCATGGCTTTCAGGCTGCCGCGTTCGCCGATATGCAGCGGCGAGAACGACGCAGGGGGCGTGACCTCGACGCGCCACTTGCCGCCGCCCAAGGGGAAGAATCCGCGGCGCTCCACGGTGATTTCCGCCGTGACGCCGATGCGCTTCAGGGCCGCGAGATAGACACGATCGAGGAAATCGAGACAGGGTGCGGCGGGATTGTGAGTTCCGCCCTCCAACCCCAACGCGAAAGGCTTCCCGGTCATGATCAGGGCCGGCATCAAGGTCTGGAAAACCAGGGTGGAGCTGCCCGCCGTGCCTACGGCGAACTTGTATTCCCCCGGAAGCATGGGACCGGGTCGGAAGACGAGCCCTTGCGAGCCCATCTCCGCGCCTTCCACCTGGGCGGTGCACACCCGGGCGGCTGCCCGCACGGCGGTAAGGTGTTGCCGCAGCAGGCCCGGCTTCTTGCGCCCGGCGCGGATGCGGCCGATGCGGAAGGGGTTGCCGCTGGCCATGGATAAGGCCAGGGCGGAGCGGAGGATTTGGCCTCCCCCTTCGCCTTCCGATCCGTCCAATACGATCATGTCCGTACCGGTCCTTGGTAATACGATGCATCCATGCAAAACCCCATTAACGCGTCCCGGCCATGGCGGGCGCGGGCGGGAATGGAAACTTAATTATTGGACGGGCGTCCCGGTTGGGCGATTTTTCCGTACTTACCGTAGCGATTCCCCGTTGACGTTTCCGGCGCCACTCCTAAAATTGGTCGGGTCTTTCTCGTACCGGGGGTTCATCATGCGACACAATCCGAAATCCGCGTTGGTCCTGTCCGCGCTGTCGGGCTTTCTCTTTATCGCTTGCGATTCGGGCTCGGACGGGAACAAGGACGGCGGGAAGAAAAAGACCGCCAAGGTCGGTTTGGTGGCGGTGGCGAAATCCACCCAGATGGCCGGCGCGCTCTTGAAGCATGCCGAAGGGGTGGGCGGAGCCCAATTGGAAAGCTTCCAGGTGGCCGTCAGTTCCATTGATTTGATCCGCGAATACTCCGCATCCACAGGCGCTCCCAGCGGGCCCTCCCTGCGCTTCTTCAACCAGACGGAACTCGTGACGGATAAGACCGACACGCTTTTGACGGCGGAGAACGCCCTCGATCCGGAAAAAGACAAATTCTACGTCGACTTCATGACGGCGGCCGGCCGCGAAAAGATCACCCAGGCGGCCGAGTACGATTCGACCATGCTGGGCGACTACAATTGGGTGAGCCTGGGATGGGCCAAGCCGTTCCGCGTCAGGGCCTCCGCTTCCATCGGCGACGGGAAAACCGTATATACCAAACCCGGGACCACCGAATTCTCCAAGGATGACTATACGGGCTACACGACCATGTTGGGCGACGTGCTGACGGGGCCCGCGCAAACCGCGATCGTCATGAAGAACAACGGCGGCACCTTGTTCCACCTGCTGAAACCCTTAAGCCTGACCAAGGAGGATTTGTCGGGGGTAAAGATGATCCGGGATACCGGGCGGACCGAATCGGGTAAACCGATCGACACCCTCATCGCGGTACCCATAGGGCAGTTGCAGGTAATGCTCGTGTTCAATCCCGATCAATTCATTACGGCCTTCGATTCGATATCGGCGGAGAACTATCCCAAGAAGGTGGAACTGATGGGGCCGAACGGCGTGGGCAACTTTACGGTACCTTTCCTGGATGCGACCCCGGTCCCGTATCGCAAAGGAGATGTCATTTCCCGCGAGACCTATCTTTTCGCGGCCCAGGATCAACCCAGGACGGGGGAAACCATGCGCATCAGCGTCGATCTGTATTTCAACGGCTCCAATATCGTCGCCGCTTCCACCCGCAGCCTGGTCGGCCCGAAGGGGGAATTCCCCGTCTTCGCCCCTATCCCGCTTTACGTATCCGAATCGTCCGACGGAATCACCCTCGAGGATAACAAGCACAACCAGATCGTCAAGAACCTGAAACGGCTCGCTGCGGCCGGGGATAAAGGCAGCGCGGATTTGGTATTGGATATGGTGAAAGCGCCCGCGACGGGCTACACCCTGGTCGAGAAATCCAATCTGAACTAAGCGGTTCCGGACGGCCGTGGCGATGGCCGCGTCCAGGCTCCGTTCATCTCGCCATCACCGCTTGCGAAGCCTGGTAGGCGCCGCCCGCGGACAATCGCACCACATAGGCGCCGGCCGTGCCCGGACGGTGGAACGGCACGCTGAACGAGCCGCCCATGGCGGGCCCGTGGAGCAATGTCTTCACGCGGGCGCCCTGCATATCGTAAACGCCCAGGTCGAGATGGGAGCCTATGGCCGACGTGGGAATGGAGTAGCGGAGATGCCCGTCGGGCCCCATCGCCAGGGTCACCTGCTCGGAATACTTGGTGGGGCCGGAGGTGAAAATGCCGACGGACGGATTGATGAATTTCGAAATCGCGGACATGTTGGCGGGAGCGCCGCCGTTCTTGGTCACATCCCATTGGATAAGCCCACCGTATCCCTGGGCCAGCACCATGTTGCTCATGTCCGTTACTTGCTGTACCGTCATGCCCATGCTGATACCCAGGCCGGCGCCGATCTTGGCCTTGTCGGCACCCGCATTTGTGAAGACGCTCAGGCTCTTGGGGTAGTTGGCCGCCGAGGTGCCGGTGTAGCGCATGTCATTCACCTGATCGACGTACATGTGGACCTTGGCCGTGGTCGCGAACCAATCCTCGGCGGCGATGGTCATTAAAGGTACGGGGACCAGCTTGTTGATGGAGTCGCGCAGATCCTTATGCCATGCGATGAACAAAGCGTCGTCGAAGTTCTCCTCCCAATCGGTGTCGAACCCATCGTACCCGAGCTTCTTAAGGTAGGCCAGCATGTTGGAGATGAATTTGCCGCGGTTGGCATTGGAGCAGGCGCCCTTGAAGGCATCCTTCACGCCGGCGCCGCCGACGCAGAAGATCACCTTCTTGCCGCGCTTATGCCCTTCGGCGATAAGACGCTTGGCCATGCCCTCGTTCGGCAACTGCAGGGAGCCGTCGCTGTTGGGCCAGACCTGGAAGTATGCCATGTGGGTGAAGGACTCCCAGGGCAGGTTTTCCGGAGTGTAGGTATTGTCCCAGGTGGTGAAATAACCCAGGGACCAACCCAGGTATTTGTTTTGCGCGGAAGCGGCGGAGACCAGAATACCCAGGAACGCAAGCACGGCGGTGAAGCTCTTCATATTCGCCAACCTCGTTATGTCGTGGAAATGACAGTCCCCACCGTCACTTACGCCTGAATATACCGCGACCGCCGGGACGGTGCCGGATGCCGGAACATGGTTTTCCGGGCGGGAAAGACTCGCAATGAGAGCGAGTGTGGGACGGTTTGCGGCATTTATTGCATCGGGACGGCGGGCGCCGAACCGATAGCCGGAATATATGCAGAGGGACGTTACGGTAACGTTATTGTTACCCTGGCCGCCATTCCGCGACATTCCAACGATACCGCCGAGACTCGCGTTTCGACTCACTTTCCGTCATGAGGTTACGCCGGGTTCGGGCCCGTATCGGCCCGGAATGGCACCGGGCCCTTTCCCCCAACTACCGCAAAGCATCCCATATCCTCACGGGTGAGCCGAATAGTGTATTCCCCTATCTTCCGGTGGATTAAGGAGATATACGGACAACCGCTGAAAATAAATACCCTCCACCCCCTTACATTCCGTACGCGCCTACCGATATCCTTGGGAAAGAGATTCGAAACTATTCACCCCACTCGCCCCCACGGAGACGCACGGATGCTGAACCGCCGGAGACATTTAACCAACATTGCCTTTCTGGCCGCATGGCTGCTGCCCCTCTCGGGCTGCGGCAACGCGCCCGCCGATCCCGAGGTGGATGCCAATAGCGTCCCCCAGGGACAAGTCAACACCACGGTCATCCTCGGTAAGGTGGGGGCGCTCGCCAAGTCGAGCACCATCAACCTTTCCAAGCTGATCGTCACGGGGATATCCGGGGCCACGCCTCCGGACACCATCCGCGATACCAGCTCGGTCTCGGGAAACACCCAGGTTACGGTAACCAAGGCATATACCCTGAAGCCCCTGCGCAATTGGACGATTTCGGCCAAGACCTTGGACGCCAAGGATTCCGTCGTCCACACGGGGAGCACGGCCGCCTTCTACGTCAAACCCGCCGACACGGCCGTGGTCAGCCTCAACCTGGCTTCGCGGTTCGCCATGTACCAGGCCAACTTCAATGCCTTGCCGGACAGCATCGCCTCCTCGACCTCCGGTACCGGCAAGGATGCCGTCAAAGTAAAACGCGTACTGATGAAGCTGGATGGGGTCATCAAGGCGGATTCCGTGTTCAACGCCGGCTTCACGGGAGGCCAGAGCGTAAGCGTCTTCTTCGACTACGTGACAATCGGCAGCCATGCCGTGGTCCTGGAAGCCTATGGCGACCTGAATACCTTCAGTGGCCTGCTCTACAGCGGTACTACCACCTTCACGGTCTCGGCCGGTACGGACGATACCAAGGCCGTTACCCTGGGTTGGGTCGGCCCTACTACGGGTTCGGGGAAACTTTCCGTTACCTTGGGTAAGGTCGGCAAGGTCACCATCAATGGTACCCTGCCCGGCACCATCCTGCAGAAGGGAGCCGCACATGAATAAGCCCACCTTGCGCTCCGCAACCTGGATGTCCCTGCTCGCCGCCGCCGCGTTGCTCGTGGCCTGCGCCAAGAATCCCGCCGGCGAAGATACCTCGGCCAAAGACAATGAGACGGCGTCGGCCGCCCAGGCCAAATCGGACAGCGAAGCTTCGGCGATGCTGCTCCCGGCCTACGAGCTCAACCGCGACGCCTCGTCGCGTCAGCGACTCACGGGCATGAAGGCGACCGCCTCGGAACCGACGCTTACCCCCGATGGCAAGATCCCGACCTTCGGCGCCCCCCCGGCGCCCGGCAGCGCGAGCCTGGCCGCCAAGCCGCGCCCCATGATGGCCAACGCCCTGCTTAAACGCTCCGCGCTCGGCAAACAGGCCGCCTCCGCGGGACCTGATTCCACCTACTTCGTTTACGACGATTCCTCGAGCGGGCATATCCTATGGGTGCACGAATACGAGTTCGCCGAAGCGGGGGCCACCGTCAAGGCCATCGACACACTTACCTACAAATGGCCGTATTCGCTGACCGATCGTACCGTGCTTGGGCATAAGGGCAGCCGCGCCTACGCCAACGGCGCGCGGATGCGGTACGTGGTCTCGGATCAGGACGGCGACGGCATCCTCAACGAAGCCATCGCCGGCAAGAAGATCCGCCTGCTCAAGACCTGGGTCACGGTGCATGGCGATACCACCTGGAAATCCCTGTACCCGACCATCCACGGATCCACCAATTACTACGACAGCATCGGCGAAGGCTCCCCCATGGGCTGGACCGATTCCGTGTTCGTAGGCGGCCGTACCGTTTCCTGGCAGCGCACCTATGACGGCGACGGCGACAGCCTGGTGCTGGCGGCCGATGCAGGCGTCAAAATCAAGGTCCACCGCGACTCGTATAGCGAGCTGGGCGGGGGCGTGTTCCGTCTCGACTACGAGACCTTCGGCCCCGGAGCCGATGGCAAATACCTGCTGGCCGACGATAATGAATTGTATCCCTACAACAGTTTGACCGTGGACGGTAAAGGCAAGGATCTCGTCGCGACCCGTTACGGCGATGTCGACGGGGACGGATTCTTCTGGAACCCGGCCACCGCGGCCAACAAAGCCTGGATATCCAACCTATATACGCCCACCGACAGCGTGACCGAATGGAGCGATAGCCTGCAGCAGGATCTTTCCGGAACCCGTGGCGCCACCGCCAAGGTCACCTACTACGCTTCCAACCGCAAGTATGCCGACGGACGTAAGCTGCTGGTCTACTCGCGCATTCCCGGCAAGACCGCCTTTGGTGGCGGGGATACCGTGCAAATCTGGGAGAAGACCGACCTGACGGGTTGGAAATCCCATGGCGACGCGGACTCGACCCTCAGGGTAACCTGGCTGATACCCGGCAACCTGGCCGATGCCGGCGATGACAAGGTGGCGATGTGGTACGCCCAGACCTGGAACAAGCAAGGTGCGCAGGCCATCTCGTCCTCGGTGTTGTTCACCGCCGCCGTGGCCTATGGAGCGGCTTTGCAGCCCAAGGCCGGCACCTACGTGACCGAATCGCGCATGAACCCCTCTTCCGCCAAGAGCATCGTGCGCAGCGTACTCACCAAGGAATTCGACCTGCCCAACGACGTCTCCAGCTGGCGCCGCACCGACTTCTTCGAATCCGGGGATTCGACGGTATCGACGGGCGGCGGTTCTCCGGCCGGCGCGGGTACCTATACCCAGGTACTGGGCCAGGGCGCCAAGAATACCGGCTTCTACGACGCCGCCACGGGCGAATTCGCCGATACCACCTCCCTGCTAGACTTCAAGGGCGGGGAGAAGACCAAGGAAATCCTGACCGGCACCATCAACGCGGCCAAGGGCACGGGCGATTACCGCTACCAACGCGTGACCAACGGCAAGGCCGGTCCCGAGATCCACGTTACCGTGGTCGCCGATGGTGACGGTTTCGCCATGACCCGCGTATCGGCGGCAGGGACGGCAACCATAGCCATCCACGGCGACTCCGCGGTGATGGCCAAGACCGAGGGCGGCGTGAAGCGGACCTATACCTGGAGCGACGCCTCGGGTACTCCGCACGTATCGCAGCAGGATAAAGATGCCGCGGGAGCCTCCGTGGCCACGGGCGAATATTCCTTCGGGCAGGATTTATCGGGCACGGGTACTTGCAATAAGACTCCGACGGGCAAGCCCGCGATGGAGTCCAAGGTGCAATTCCAATCCGACGGTACGGTTTTCCAGGACGGCGTCAAAGTCTCCAAGTAAGCTAAGGGGCCGCAGGTGCGGCCCCTTTACCAGTCCTATCAATTCCTGAAGCGGACAACCTTCGCGGGCAACCGCGGTAAGGCGCGGCCATCTGCCGCGAAGCCCGCACCGGCGGCGGTGCGGTTTCCCGCCTCTCCGACCTTATTGCCGTATGCCTTGCGCACGGCCACGGGCTCCTCGATCTGGATCACCAGCACTTCATAGATCTTGGCGAGATACGCGCCCCCTCCATAGGGGACATTGCAATTCTCGCCGATCAGCTTGCCGCCATGCAACCCGCGATCCAGGCTATCCAGGTTTACCTGCGCCCGGCAGGCGTAAAGCGGGCTGCCATTCTCCTCGCCCGAAGCGAAAGCCCGCTCGGGAACGAAGCCCACGGAATCCTGAACCCAGCTGACGGTGGGAGCATCGGCCGTGAGGATTTCGAAATCGTTGCGGACCATCTCCTGCCCGGCGAATTCGATATTGCAATGCCCGGCGAAAAGTTTGCCGGGATGGATCCCGTTCATGTAGGGCGCATGGCACACGTAATTCGGAACCCCGATTTCGGCGCCGGAGTAAACCGCATTGGCCGGAATCTCCTGGCTCTCGGGAACCCCCGTGACCCAGGCCGGATCGGAAGCTGTCGGATCAGAAGATGTCGGATCAGAGAAAGCCGCCATCGGAAAAAGCATACCCACAAAAACCCACGCTGATTTCATCACATAACCTTTCAATGCGACCCTACCCCTGGGTCGCCCGGAGTCGCGGGACATCCCCCCCGCGACAGCCGGAAAAAGTACCTCCAGAGGCCGAAATTACGACGGCCACGGAAGCGGGAATCCGTATGCGGGAAGAATACGGGACCAGGGGATTTTGGGGCGAAATTGCCGCAGGAAATGGAGGGCTTCGCACATTTTGTACGGATTACACCCGGAAATTGGGGGCTTCCGGCTTAAACTCCGGACCCGGCGCTGCCGATGATCTGAATGGTTGCGTGGTTGCTTCCATCCTGGTGCAACTCCCTGTTCCAAAAGCGCGCGACCCGATTCCCGTTCCAGCGGGATCAGACTCCGGGGAGTATCCCCGGGGTCTTTTTCATTTCCGTCGGTATTAGAATCCTTCGCGGCACGCCTTGGCGTCGGGAACCTTTTCCAGGCATCTGCGCAGGGTGTCCCCGGCCTTGGCCTTGTCCCCGCTATTGTAGAAAGCGACCGCCCGGTTGTAATAGGTCGCCGCCAGATTGTTGCGCAGGGTTTGCACGTTATCGGCTCCGGCATAGGGGATGGCCTTCTCCAGATCGGCGGCGGCGGCCACCCAATCGGATTTCGAGAAGGCCTGGGAAGATCGTTTTCCGTAGAACCAGGCCAGATGGGTGCGGAAATCCGCATCCTCCCGTGAAAGCGCAGGGTAACGTAGCAGGTACGTCTCGGCCCGCGCGAACGCCTTCTTCTCGACCATCTCCTGCGTGATGCGGATAAGCAGGGATACGGCGTTCTCGCGCAGCGCCTGGCCTTCTTTGAGGGAAGGGATGAGCCAGGCCAGGGAGGAATCGATCCAGGGAATCCCTTCCTCGCCTTTGCCCAGCCCCAGCAGGCAGCGGGCCCGGTAGTAGGCCAGCCATGCCACCTCGTCGGCCAAGACCGAATCGGCGGCTACGCGTATCCTCAGCCCGGGGAAGGTGCCTTCGAGGGTCCGGAACATCCGATCCAGTGTGGTCCATTCGTTGCGCAGGGAGAGCCAGGTGATCTCGGAATGGTATACGGCGATGCGGTTGGTCTGGGCGGCCGTATCGGACGGCGTCAACCAGGCGCGCGCCTCAACCAATCGGTAACGATCCTTGAGCGACAGGGGTGCGATATGCTGGTTCCACATGTTGAACGCGATCAAAGCCACGGGATCGAGGATGCGGCGCTTGCGGTAATCCCGGACGCTGGCGGGTCCCAGCCCCAAAGCCGTGAACCACGAGTTGCCCTGATTGAAGAAGGCCTCATCATGGGCGGTGCCGAATCCGCTGGGGATGGTGGTTTCCACTTCCGTGATTTTGCCGTCGGGCATGGCGACCTGGACGAAAGCATGGGAAGGCATCACCGCGCCCTCGGCGGGCATGCCGAATTCCCGCGCCAGGATCAGGTACAAGATCGCGGAGCTGACGCAATTGAAGCGGCCTCCGGCGAAGATGGCCGTGAAGCCGCTCTTGGGTTTGGCGTAGCCGGGACGGATCCCGCGCCCGTTGGAAGGCCCCTTCAGGAAGAAGGCTTCGTGCATGTCGCGCAAGAGCCGCGTTCCCTTGAAGCGGGGATTCTTCTCGCGATCCATCGCGGGACGTTCCTGGGCCACGAAGGCATCGTAACGGGCGGTGATGGCGGCATAGTCTTCCGAAGAGCGCTTGTCGCCCGAGGCGAAGATGGCCAAGGCCAGCAGGGCATGGGTCTCGCCGGCGCGGGCCTTGTCGCGGCCCTGTAAGGCGGCGAGTTCCGGCGGCGTCAGTTCGGACCAGATGGGCAAGGGGCCGGCTCCGAAGGCGCTGCGATCGAAGGCGGTGTCCCCGGCCAGGATGAGGGGATCGAGCACATCCCCATCCTCACCCGCGCTTGCGCTTTCCGGCCCCGCATGCGATCCGTGGGCGCCGGCGCAAGCCATGAGCAAGGCGGTGGCCGCCAGGGCGGAAAGGAAAAGGCGCGGAGGCATGGAGGAAGTCTAACGATAGTCTTCGGGAAGCAGGGCCACGTCGCCGCCGTTCTTCTTGTAGGCCTTGAAGAAATCCTTGGCATCGTCGCGGTTGCCCGCCTTGTCCGAATTCACGCCGGCGTAGAAGTAGGCTTCGGGTTCATCCGGGCACATGGCGATGGCCTTGTCACCGGTAGCGCGCCCGGCCTGGTAGGCGCCCGTGAGGAATTGCCCCTTGGCCAACCCCGCCAGCAGCTCGCAGGAATTGGGATTCGTCATCAGCGCGTCCTGGTAGAGCTTGAGGGCCTCCCGCTTCTTGCCCTGGGCGATGAAAGCCTCTCCCATCGCCTGCACGGCTTTGGGCTGGCGGTTGTCGAGCTCATAGGCCTTCTTAGCCAGGGGCACCCATTTCTCGGGCGCGCCCAGCCGGCGTTTGGATAAGGCCAGCAAGGCCTGGGCCTCGGCGGTTTCCAGGATCAGCAGGGAGCGGGTGTAGAAATTTTCAGCCGCCTCGGGCTTGCCCTGGGCCGCGAAGGTAAGCCCAACCCCCATCAGACCGCGGGACTTCCATTCGGCCGAAGTGCGCTGGGCCAGTTCGTTGAAATAATTGCGCGCCGCTTCGGCCCGGCCCATGCGCACTCCGGAGAGGCCGGTATAGTACAGGGCCTCCAGGTGATCCTGCCGGTACTGCAAGGCATCGTCGAATTCCTTCTTGGCCTTGGAGTAGTTGTGATCCTCGTACCAGCACATGCCCAGATAGTAATGGTAGTCGGCGTTGTTCTCTTCCTGCTTGATCAGCCCTTCCAGTACGGGCCGCGCCTTGGCAGGCTCATGGTTGCCGATATTGGCCTTGGCCAGCGCGAACTGCACCTTGGGCTGTTGCTGATCCGGAAAGGCGCGCACGGCGGCCAGGGCTTCCGGGGCGCGATTGGATTGCACCAGGGCCTCCACGTAACGCGCCAGCGTCTCGGGCGTGGGTTTGGCCGCATAGGCGGCCTGGTATTCCTTGGAAGCTTCCATGGAACGACCGGCCTGCAGCAGGCATTCCGCGAATTGCAGCCGGCCGGCCGGGCTCAGATGCGCGCGCAAAGGCTCGAGGATGCTGAGCGCAGGTCCCCACTCTTCGCGGGAAATGTTCAGCCGCGCCAGTGCCTCCGCATAGTCGGGGGAGGGGGACGATTGCCAGGCTTTGCGGTAATGATCCTCCGCCACGCCCGATTGTTGACCCTCTTCGGCATAGCGGCCCAGCCAATAGTGGGCCCGATGCTCGCCCTTGGCCGCGTGCTCCTGCAGCAGCTTTTCGATTTCGCCGCGCTCGCTCAGCTTGAGCGAGACTTCGGCCAAAAGGTCGGCCTGCTCCGGTTGCGGATAGGCGCGCTCGGCCTTCCACAGATCGGACGCGGCCTCGGAATGGCGTTGCTCCTTCTCGTCGAGCAAGGCCAGGCCGTACCAGCCCTTGGATTTCCAGAAGGGATCGGTTGCTTCGCGCAAAGCCTGGAAGCGCCCCAGGGCCTCCTGGTCGCGGCCCAGTCGCATGAAGGCCAGGGCTTCCATGTGTTTGGCGGCGGGATAACTTCCCTGCAGGCGGTTGGCGTCGCCCAAGGCGTCGGCGGCGCCGGTATAATCGCGCACCGCGAAGAGACCGCGGCCTTTGAGGTATTGCGCCGCGGCATTGTTGGAGCGGGCCGCCGCGATCTTGGCAATCAGGGCATTGGGCTTGAATACGGTTTCATCCCCGTCTTCGTGGAAGGTGGGCGCATCCTTCCCCCAAGCCTTCTTCCATTGGGCCAGGAAGCGATCCTTTGCCTTCTCCGGCACCGATTCGTCGGCCAGGTATTCCGAGGCGATCTGGGATGCCAGCTCCAGGGGCGCCTTGGCCTTGCGCACGGCCGCGGGATTGGGCAGCTTCTTGGGATTGCGCAAGGCTTCGCGCATACCGGCAGCCACCTCGCGCACCGCATCCGGGGTAACATCCAAGTAACGTTTCATCCCGGTCAACTTGCCCCAGCCCAGGGAGTCGAGCAAGGGGAAAAGCGCCGAAGCCAGGTAATATCGGGTCTCCAGGGCGCGATCCTGCGAGAGGAACTCGGCCCAAAGCAGCTCGCACATGGTCCCCAGGTATTCGGCCGACGAATCGCGTCCGTCGAAAAAAGCACTGAGATCGATCAGGGAATCTTCCTGGCTTTCGCGGAAGAACGATTCCTGGCGCGCCAAGGCCAGAAATCCGCGGGCCAGGCCGGGGTAGTATCCGGACGGGGCTTTGGCGGTCTTGCCGGGCTTGGCCGGGGCGGGTTTCTCCTTGGGGGCCGCATCCACGTAGATGTCGCGCGAAGCCGTGTCGCTCGACGAGAGGTGGTAGACCCGCGCGATTTGCGAAGGCTGCCAACCCTTAACCTGATAGATGGCCTTGAAGGAAGGCACCGCAATCTTGCGGATGCGGTAGATGCCTTTGGCGTTTGCGGTCGCCGTACCGATCAGTTTCTTGCCATCGTAGAGGGAGACCTGAACCCCGGGAACGCCCTTGGCGGCGCCGTCGGCCCGCAAGGTTCCCCGGTCGATGACACGGCCATGCAGGTCCGCGCCTTGCGATGCGGCTACTAGCATTCCAAGAGCCGCCAGGCCCGCCAGGGCAATAGTCCGAATGTGCATATTGGTCCGGTTAAAACTTAGGCCAATCATCCCACCCCTGCATCCGGAAATTCATTAAAAACACAACCTTACGAGGTAGGGTTACGGGGTTTGGCGGAGGGGAAAATAAAAGGCCCGGCGGCTAGGGACCGCCGGGCCGGAACGGTAGCAGGGAAGGTGGGGATGTCCCTACTACCGCAGTCGGGAAGATTGTATCACCCCTGCCGGGAGGATACAAGCGTAAAAACCCGTTCCTGCGGCGGGGACCCTGCCCAAATACGGCAGAAATCCCCGGAAATCCTCCGATTTTCTCCTTCCCGGGGGCCGGCTCAGGAGGCCTGGTACGCCTGGGCGAAACTCTGGGCGAACTGGTCCACGGTCGTCGCTGTGGTGTTGGCGGCGGTTCGCGTGGGAATGGAAATGGTCCCCTCGTTGAATCCGGTATTCATCTCGATGAAACTCTCGCCTACGCTCTTGGAAATCCCCGCCCCCAGCATTCCCTGCAAAGCCTGGTCGTAAGGGAACTGCACGTACTTGAGATCCGGTTTGCCGATGGCCTTGCCCAGGGCCGCGGTCGCTTCATCCATGGTGGCATGGCGCGGTCCAAGCAGATCCTGCACGACCTTGCCTTTCCAGTCCTTCTTCTGCATGCGCGCGGCGGCGTGTTCGGCGATATCCCGCGTCGCGATCTGCGGAAAGGCGAGATCACCGCGGAGGGCTCCGCCGTTGATGCCCATGCCCTTGATCATGGGAATGCTCGCGAACTGGTTCTCCATGAAATAACCCGGCCGCAGGAAAAGCACGTCCACATCGGGCAGGGCCGCGTTGATGCGCTGCTCAAAACGGTACAAGCCCGCCACCGGGCCGTTGCCCTTGGGCATGTCGGCGCCTACGCTGCTCAGCACTATGGCCGATTTCACGCCGGATTCCTTCATGGCCTTGATGAGGGTCTCCCCCATCTTGTCGTAATGGGCGCCGATGTCTTCCGCCGCGAGATTGGGCGGAACCATAAGGAAGACGCATTCGGCGCCGGAGAAATTCTTCGCCAGGAACACCGCATCTTCCATGTTACCTTCGGTGATTTGCGCGCCCTGATTCGCCAACGCCGCCAGCTTGTCCTTGCTGCGCGCGATGGCCTTCACCTGCTTGCCCGCTTTGAGCAAACGCTCCGCGATACCGCCGCCTACCTTGCCTGTCGCTCCCGTAATAACGTACATGTTACGCTCCTTTTCTGAGGTGAGCGTAAAATACCTTTGGCGGGGAGGGGGGACAAGAAGGCACCGATGCGTGGGAGAGGCACGGACCGGAAAGGGCTATTTCCGGTGCCGCCACTTCAGATCGGCGGTCACGGCGGCGACCAGGATGGCGCCCTTGATGATGGGCTGCCAATAGGCTTCCGTATTCATCAGGCTCATGCCATTGTCCAGGGAAGCCATGACCGTGGCCCCCAGGATGGCGCCCCAGACCCGGCCCCGGCCGCCCAGCAGGGAAGTTCCGCCGATGACGGCGGCGGCGATGGCGTCCAGCTCCAGCATTTTCCCGGCATCCGAGGAGGCGGCGCCTACGCGGGCCGTCAGCACCACGCCCGCCAGGGCCGATATCGCGCCCATGATGGTGAAGATGGCGATGAGGCGTTTGGTAATGGGTACGCCCGCATAGAAAGCCGCATCGCGGTTGCCGCCGATGGCGTAGAGTTGGCGGCCGAAAGCGGTATGCTCGGCGACGACCCAGAACAAGGTCGCCAGCAGTAGCATCAATAATACGGGTAACGGCAGGCCTTGGTAAGCGTTGAAGAGCACCGCCGCGCCGATGCTGGCGGCAGCGGCCGCTCCCCACAACAGCAGTCCCCGTCCCCGCCGTCCCTGCCAAAGGCAGAGGGCGGCTCCCACGAAACCCAGGGCCCAGGTCGCGGACTTGGGCAGGAATTCCTGGCCGATGCGCAGGAAGCCCTCGGGCGGGACGATGGAAATCCCCTTGGTCAATCCCAGCAGGATACCCTGGAAGATCAACATGCCTCCCAAGGTGACGATGAACGACGGAACGCCGAAGCGGGCCACCATCACGCCCTGGGACAATCCGAGCAAGGCTCCCAGCGCCACCGCCAAAATTATGGCGGGCGCTACGCCCAGGCCCAGGCTCGTGCAACCCATGGCCGCCACCGCTCCGCACAGGCCCGTCATGGATCCGACGGAAAGATCGATTTGCCCCGATACGATGATGAGGACAATGCCGGTCGTCGCCACGGCCGTTACGGCCATCTGCCGGGAAAGCAGGGCCAGGTTGCGGGGCGTGAGGAAAACCCCGTCGGTAGCGAATGCGAAGGCGACCCAAACCAGGATCAAAGCGCCTAACATGCCCAAAGTCTGCAAACTGATTTTTGTCATAATTTTTTTATCCGGCGGTGGCTGCGTGCATCACGGCCTCTTGGCTGAAACGATCCCTTTCGAGCAAGGCGGTCTGTTTGCCGCCGCTGAGCACCATGATGCGATGGCTGAGCCCCAACAGTTCGGACAGATCGGAAGAGGCCACCAGGACGCTCATGCCCTCGGCCGCCAACTTGCGGATCAAGGCGTGGATCTCGGCCTTGGCTCCCACGTCGATTCCGCGCGTGGGCTCGTCCAGGAGCAATATCGAGGGTTTCGTCAGCAGCCATTTGGCGATGACGATTTTCTGCTGGTTGCCGCCGGATAGGCTGCCGGCCTCGACATCGAGGTTGGCGGCCTTGACCTGCAGGCTCTTGGCGGTTTCGGCGGCGCGCCCCCGCAGGGCTTCCCAATCCATCAAGCCGAACCGTTGGTAGTCCGATAGCGTGGCCAGGGCGATGTTCTCGTTGAGGCTGGCGGTGAGCACCAGTCCCTGACCCTTGCGGTCCTCGCTGACCAGGGCCAGCCCCTGGGCCATGGCTTGCAAGGGTCCCTGCAACGGTCCGCGCCAATCCGATCCCGCCAACTTCAGCCGGCCGGAGGTGTGCGTGCGGCCGCCACCAAATAAACTGGTCAATAAGGCGGTGCGTCCCGATCCCATCAGGCCGGCCACGCCCAGGATTTCGCCGGGATGGAGGTCGAAGTTGATGTCTTCCACCGCGAAGCGTCCGGGAATGGAAGGATGCTCCAGGGACCAATGTTCCACCGTAAGCGAAGGCGGCCCCTGGCCCTTGATGGGCGCGGGGGCATGGGCGGCATCTTCGGCAAGGGCCCGGCCGACCATGGATGCTACCACCTTGGACTTGTCCCACTCGGCTACCGGCCCCGTACCCACGGTCTTGCCGTCGCGCAGCACGGTGATGGTATCGGCAACGGCGAAGACTTCATCCAACCGGTGGCTCACGTACAGGCAACCTACGCCTTGGTCGACCAGGGAACGGACCAGGGCATTCAACCGGTCGGCGTCGGTTGAGGTCAAAGCGGCGGTGGGCTCGTCCAAGATCAGAACGCGCGCCTGCTTATCGAGGGCCTTCGCGATTTCCACCAATTGCTGGCGTCCCACGCTCAAGGCGGCGACGGGCGTTTCCGGATCTTCATCCAGGCCCACGCGATGCAGGGCCAACACGCAGCGGCGTTTCATTTCCGCCTTCTTGAGCAGGCCGAAGCGGCTGAGCTCGCAGCCCAGGAACATGTTTTCGAAAAGGGAGAGCTCCGGCACCAGGGCCAGCTCTTGGGCGACCAGGGCGATGCCGGCCGCGTCCGCGTCCGCGGGAGATTGCATTTGCAGGGATTCGCCTGCGCGGGCGAGCTTGCCGCCGTAACTGCCGTGCGGGTGGCAGCCGGCCAGGATTTTCAATAAGGTGCTTTTTCCCGCGCCGTTCTCGCCGCACAAGGCATGGACCTCGCCCTCTTTGAGGGTCAGATCCACGCCGGCCAATGCCAATACACCGGGAAACTGCTTGGTAAGGCCTTGAGCCTCCAGCAAGACGCTATTTTTTGACAGGCTCGGTTACCTTCGATTCAATAGCTTCCTTGGATTCCGCCGCTTCGGGATTCACCGCCGCCAAGGTCTTGTAGACTTCATCCTTTTTCTGGAATCCATCCGCGATGATGGTGGCCATCATATTGTCCTTGTCCACGCTCATGGGCACCAGCAGAATGCTCGGCACGTCCTTTTTGCCGTTGGGAACCATGCTGGTCTTCTCGGTGAGCGGTTCGCCCTTGGCCATCGCCACGGCCATCTCCGCCGCCTTGTACGCTTCTTCCGTCAGCGACTTGTAAATCGTCATGGTCTGGGTGCCCTCGGCGATCCGCTGGCAGGCGGCCAGGTCCGCATCCTGTCCCGTGACCAGGACCTTTCCGGCGAGCTTCTGTTCGGCCAGGGCCTGGATGGCGCCGCCGGCCATGCCGTCGTTGGAGGACAGCACCGCATCCACCTTATTGCCGACGCGGGTCAGGGTATTCTCCATGATCTTGAGCGCTTCCACTGGCAGCCAGTCCTTGGCCCATTGGTCGCCGACGATCTTGATGTCGCCCTTGTCGATATACGGCTGCAGCACCTGCATCTGTCCCTGGCGCAGCAGCGCGGCATTGTTGTCGGTGGGGGCGCCTTCGATGATCACGTAATTCCCCTTGGGCATGCGCTTCACCAGGTACTCGGCCTGCCGGGCCCCTACTCCCACCGCGTCGATGGAGACGTAGAGGTCCAGATCGCTGTTCATGATCAGACGATCATAGGCGATTACCTTCACGTTCGCCTTATGGGCCGCTTCCACTATGGTCGCCGAGGCGGTGCCGTTATGGGGAATCACCACCAGGGCGCTGACGCCCTGGGTCAGGAGGTTTTCCGCCTGGGAGTTCATGGTGGCGTCATTGCCGTTGGCCACCTGCACCAGGACCTTGGCCCCCAGCTCTTCGCAGCGTTTCACGAAAGCGTCCCGATCATGCTGCCACCTCTCGGTCTGCAAGGTATCCATCAGTAGACCAATTTTTATGGTCTTATCCTTGGGATTACAGCCAAGCAGGAGGAAGCCGATGGATATAGCCGCGAGTGTACGATTGATGCGCATGTGTGACCTCTGGTATTTTGCCTGAAAAAGTTATAAAGCCCCGCAACGGCCGTCATTTATCCCCCGGTCGGGCCGGTTCCGCGGGGGCCCCGACCGGGACGTTCGCCATTGCGAAACACCGGTATATCCTCAAGACCGTCCCGCGTCCTTGAATTTAGGGAATCAAAGAAAACAAATTTGTTCGCGAATGCATTCCCGCCGGCACTCCGGCGTACGCGTGCCCAAAACGAAAGAACTACCTTATCCGCCTGGGGGGATGACTTCAAAACGCTGCTCGTTTTGATTTAACCTAGGTAGAGGAGTTTTATGTCTATTTTCCGATTTACCAGCAAGGGCATCGCGATGGCCATGTTCGGCCTGCTCGCCGGACATGTGGGGGCCGCCGTGAGCATTATCCCCCTTCCGAATTCACTGACCTTGGGCGCAGGCACTTTGGCTTTTGATGGAGCGGCCGCGGTCACCATCTATAGGGATGCGACGTCCGATTCGACCCTGCCTTGGGTGGAAAAGCTTTTCAAGAACGCGAAACTCGCGACCTCGCGGGTCCAGGCCGCTGCCGGCGCGAAGGTCGTCATCACCATGGCTCCGGACGCCGCTTTGGGCGCGGAAGGCTACAAGCTGAGCATCACGGCGACCCAGATCGTCATCTCCGCTCCCACCCTGGCCGGCCAGTTTTACGCCATCCAGACCTTGCGTCAGGTGTTTCCCGCGAGCGTTGAGGATTCCCTGGCCGCCAAAGCGGCCATTGCCCTGCCGATGCTGGAAATCACCGACAAGCCGCGCTTTGAATACCGCGGTTGCATGATCGATCCCGTCCGCCACTTCCTGCCCCTGCCGTACCTGTACGAGCAAATCGATCGCATGGCCCTGTACAAGATGAACCGCCTCCACCTGTTGCTCAGCAACGATCAGGGATGGCGCATCGAAAGCAAGGTGTTCCCGCTCCTGCACGAGAAGGGTTCCGTCACCCAGGTCGGCGGCGCCCAGCCCCCGGCCGGCACCCGGTGGTACTACACCCAGGATGAGATGCGCGCCGTGGTCAAGTACGCGGCCTTGCGGCATATCAAAATCATTCCGGAAATCGATATGCCCGGCCATTGCACGGCCATGGTCGTTTGCTATCCCAAGCTGGGCACCTACGGCAAGAACTCCAGCGACAATTCGAACCCGACCTTCACCGCCGGCATCCGCTCCAATGAAGACGTGCAGATCAGCACCATGAACATCAAGAGCACGGATGCGGATCGCCCTTATGTGCTTTCCTTCATCGGCCAGCTCTGGCGCGAAATGGCAACGATTTTCCCCGGCGACCAATACCAGATGGGCGGGGATGAATGGGCCTTCAGCCTGGATGCCTTCAACTACGCGACGTTCGTGAAAGAGGTCCAGGATACCCTCACGAAAATCGGCAAAAAGACCATCGCTTGGGACGAAGTGAAGTCGAATGGCGGCCTCCGGACCGGCAACTGGTCCCAGGACTGGCACCAGGGCAGCGCCAATGTCGGCGATATCGCCTCGAACTGCAACGCCTTCTATCTCGATCACCATAATGAAGCCAATGACGGGGCCAACGTACTCACCTGGTGCGGCAATGAGGTGACTCTGGCGACCGTATATTCCGCGCCTACCAGCAACACCCTGAAAGGCGTGGAAGCCATCATGTTCGCGGAGCGCCTGATCACCTATCCCGATCATTGGGATCGCCAGATTTGGCCGCGCATGACCGCCGTCGCCGAAGTCGGCTGGGTTCCCGCCAACAATGGCCTGGCCGCCTACATGACCCGTTTGGGGGCCCATGGCCCGCGGTTCTCCACCATGGGCATCAAGTATTTCAGCACCCATTACGCCAACCTAACCTGGCAGACCGCCCCGCTGCATGCGGGCATGATCAATGTGTATTCCGGTTTCACTCCGGTTATCACCCCGGACGGCACGGGTATCCACGGAGTGGTCCAGGCCAAGGCTCCTTCCCTGCGCAAATCCGCGCGGGGATACAATTCCCTCGGGCAACGGATTCGCCTCAGCTCGGCCGGGTTCCCGGAAACGGCGCCGGCTTTCCTAAAGCCCTAACCAGACTCAGGGCATCACGCCTTCCGCATCCGGGCCATTCAAAACCGGAGCGGAAGGAACTCGATTGAACATTCTTCCAAAGGAGTTCGCGTTGAACTTGTCTGCTAGTTACCGTGCATTGATAGTATGTGCGTGCATTTTGGGGGCGGGGGCGCAATTTCCGGCCCATGCCGACGATGTCAAAGCGCCCGCGGAAGAAACCTTCTCCATCGTTCCCCACGGTTTCGCGGGAATCCAATCCTTCCGCATCAACCGCTTCAAGAACGGCGGCCTGGATTACAAAAGCGAGATCTACAACAACTCGGTGCTCAATTTCACCTTCGATCTGCTTTCCGGAGAGCACTTGGCCATCCGCGCGGGTATGGAAGGTTACGTGAATTTCAGCACGGTTCCCTATGACAAGCTGGGAACGGTCGGCTCCGGCGCCACGGAAGTGGCCGGCCCGCTGTGGTCCTGGTACATGGCCCAGGGGGAAATGGCCTATTCGCTCGGCGAAAAGGATGATGCCTTCCACGGCGATATCGGCGTCGGCTTGTTCCCCTACAAGTACAACGAAGACGCGCGTAACCTGGGCGAATACATGTTCCGTTCGGGAACCTATCCCGGCTGGCTGCTGACGACCTTCGACTGGACCTCGACGCGCCTCACCGGCCTCCGCTTCAGCAGCGACCTGTTCAACAAATGGCACAACGACATCATGCTGACGACGGAAATGGAATGGTTCCCCTTCTACGACCTTTCCCTTTCCTGGATCAGCAATCTGCCCGTGGGCAATGCGCTTAACGTGGGTTGGGGCGTCGATTTCGCGCGCTTCCTGCCGGCCAATGACGATCTCACCACGCCCCCGATCACGCAGCTCGGCGATAAGCGCATCACCAACTACTACACCTCGGGTTGCGACGCTACCCTCGCCAATTGCGATACCTCCTTCTATACCTTCACGGGCATCAAGCTGATGGGGCGCTTCGATTTCGATCCCAAGCGCTTCTTCATTTCCGAAACCAGCGATGATCTATTCAGCCTGGGGAAAGAGGACGGGAAGATTTTCGGGGAAGTGGCCGTGCTCGGCCTCAAGAACCAGGGGCCCTTGTATCATGACGTCAAACAACGCATGCCGGTCATGGTCGGCGTCAATATCCCGACCTTCAACCTGTTGGACGTGTTGGCGTTCCAGATGGAATATTACGCCATGCCTTATCCCAACGATTATTCCAACCAAATCCAATTCGTCGCGGCGGGCGTCCCCCAGCCCACCAAGGGATACCAGTACGGGAATCCCGATGTCCGGTACACCACGGCCAACGCGAACACGGGACAGGCCAATTTCTACGCCAAACACCACGTGTATTGGTCGCTTTATTCCCGGCGGTGGTTGGGCAAGCATCTGGCCATCGTCGCGCAGGCCGCGCGCGATCATTGGAGAACCAGCACGCCTTATTCCAACAAGCGCGACTTCGAAGAAGCGCTTTCCGACCCCTCCAAGCAGTGGTATGCGGCGCTGAAAATCGTATCGGTCTGGTGAAACCCGTCCTCAATACCGGAGCTTAGGGCTTTCCGGTATTGAGCTTCTTATAGGCCAGCGGCGAGAATCCCGTGCTCTTCTTGAAGCCCCGGCTGAATGAGAAGATGGATTCATAGCCGCAGGCTTCCGCCACCTGGGACACGTTCAATCCCGAATTCACGAGCATGGAGAGCGCCCGGTTCAGCTTGACCTTCTGGATATAGGTCCCCAGGCTGATGCCCATCCGCTTGCGGAACAGCAGGCGCAGATGGCTTTCCGAATAGGGGAACTTCTCCGCCAAATCCGATAGCTTCAAATCCTTGTCGAAGTTGTCCCAGATATACCGGTTGATCTGATCGATCACGGATGGCCGCGCCAACGTGGTCCGGCTGTTCGTCAGCCCTTCCTGTTGCAATTGTTCCAGAAGCACCAGGCCGGCGAGCAAGCTGATGGCCGTGGCGGACTCCTTATGGGCCGGGGACTTTTCCTGGTACAGCGAAACCAACCGTTCCAGGTAAATGCGGCAGCTTTCCGAAACCGGGCTGACGCGGTTCCGCAGCGGCGCGATCGCTTCCGAATGGTTCAGCTCGAAGGTAAGGAAAATCCACCGGATGGACGGGGATTTGGGCAAATGGAAATGATGGAATTGATGCGGGAAGATGAGCAGGGCCTCGCCGGGCCTGAAGTCGAAATGGCGGTTGTCGACGGTCACGCTGCCTTCGGTGCGGAGATTGACCACGAGCACGAAACGGTAATGGTAATGGTGCGCTTGGCCAAGCGTGCCGGCGGTGGCCCGCTGGAACAGGATTAGGTTATTGGGGAGCTCGAAGGGCAAGGGCGCCAGCCCGCGGAACAGATTGCGCGGCTCGGGCAGGCTCTTGGTGATTTTTTCCAGGGAATCGAAATCAGGCTTATCGGCGCTCATGCAGCCAGAAATCTAAACCGGTTGGGCTATCCACGTCCCCGAAGAAAATCCCGGTAAGCGGTTCCGCCCCCAAAATACCGGCTGAAGGTGGCGTGAAGGGGCAACCCGGGATTTATCAGAATTGGTTGTTGAATCGTCTGGATAAACCTCCCTTTCCTTGTTTTCTAACGAATTTCGACACATATCGCTGCGGATTACACCCCTCTGATCAATCGGAATCGTTAAACTCTGAGCCGGAATTGGCATCTTTTCGGTTTCTGGGAACCGTATTTTTGGGACATGGTAATCGGACGGGCGCACTTGCCGATCGGTACCATGGAAGAAAACGAAATGTTCACACGTATCTTCAACGGCACACTTCTCTCCGGGCCCGCAGCTTCGCTGGCACTCGCCACGATTGCGGTAGTTGCCCTGGCGATGGCTCCCGTCCAGGCCCAACCTTGCGGCGCCCCTGCGGCCACGGACTTCAAGAAGGAAAAACTGATCGACAACAACGTACTGGCCGAACCCATCGAGCTCTCGGTGGCCAAGAACGGTATGGTGTTCGTGGTCCAGCGCGGCGGCGATATCACCTTGTACAATCCCGCGACGGCGAAGATCACCACCGCCATCCACCTGGACTGCTACCTCTACGCGGGGCAGATGGACGTGGGCGGTCCGCTGGGCGTGGCCGTGGCGCCGGACTTCCCCACCGATCCCTGGGTCTACCTGTACTACAACCCCAAGGCCACCTTTACGGGCTCGGCCAACAACACTTCTGGAAAGCTCACCTACCGCCTCTCCCGTTTCCATTTCAACGGCGCCACCCTCGATGCCAACAGCGAGCAGACCCTCTTCGACGTGAAGGCCATCTGGGAAACCCACAACGGCGGCTCGCTCAAGTTCGGCAAGAACGGGGATTTGTACCTGTCCGTCGGCGACAACCACGCCGCCGGCTGCAGCAATCAGTATTCCCCCATGGACGAGCGCTCGGGGAACAGCTGGTGCGATGACCAAGGCACCACGGCCAACACCAACGAGCTGCGCGGCAAAATCCTGCGCATCCATCCGGAGGCCACCCAGCAGGCCAACGGCAAGTACTACACCATCCCCGCCGGCAACCTCAAGGAGAAGTACGCTTCCCTGTGGGCAACCAGCGAACTGGCCGCCAAGGTGCTCCCCGAGATCTACACCATGGGCCATCGCAATCCCTACCGCATCTTCCCCGACCCCGTGACCGGCAAGCTCTTCATCGCCGAGAACGGCCCGGCTTCCTCGGTCGATGCCGA
>JAHFCH010000180.1 GCA_023249635.1 Fibrobacterota bacterium | reverse complement strand
GGATTCATGTCGCGCTATTTATCGCTGTATTCGCCCTGGATCGCCACGAACTCGGGTAGGTTGGCCAGGAAGATCTCCACCATGCGCGGATCGAAATGCTTGCCCTTGCCTTCGGTGATGATATTGACCGACTGCTCAAGGGAGAATGGCGGCTTGTAGCAGCGCTTCATGGTCAGGGCGTCGAACACGTCCGCCACCGCGGTGATGCGGCCCATGAGGGGGATTTCCTCGCCGCGCAGGCCGCGGGGATAACCGCTGCCGTCCCATTTCTCGTGATGGGACATGGCCACGGTCTCGGCGACCTGGAGCACGCGCGAGTTGGCGTTCTTGAGGATCTGCCCGCCGATTTCGGCATGCTTCTTCATAATCTCGAATTCGTCCGTGGTCAGGCGCCCCGGTTTGAGCAGGATGGAGTCGGGGATGCCGATCTTCCCGATATCGTGCAGGGGGCTGGCCTTGCTCAGCAACCAGGTCTCTTCTTCATTGAGTCCGGCGCCGCGGGCCATCACTTCGCAATACTTGCTGATACGCAGCACGTGGTACCCTGTCTCGTCGTCGCGGTACTCGGCCGCCTGGCACAGGCGATTGATGGTATCCAGGTGGGACACCTCGAGCATCTGCATCGCATCCTTGATCTGGTTGGTGCGCTGCTCGACCAGGTTCTCGAGGTTTTTCTGGTAGTTCTTGAGCTCAAGCTTCATCCGCTTCTTCTCTAGGGCGTTGGTGATGCTGTGGATCACCTGCTTGAGCTGGATGGGCTTGAGGATGAAGTCGTACGCGCCTTCCTGCATGGAGGCCACGGCGGTCTGGATCTCGGCGTTGCCCGTGAAGAGGATGACGGCCATCTCCGGCCAATAAGTCTTCACTTCGCGCAGCAGATCGATGCCCGTCTTTCCCGGCATTTTGATGTCGGAAAGGATGCAATCGACGCCTTCCACGGTTTGCAGGATTTGCAGCGCCGAATCCACCGCGTTGGCGCTGGCGCAATTGTATCCCTGCAGCCGCAGGTAATCGCAGATGACCGTGCAAATGGACGGTTCATCATCGACAATGAGAATATTTCCTTTGGAGTCCAAGCGAACCTCTAGGGGTTATAACCTCGCTAATCTTAGGGGCCGGATTCCTGGAACGCCAACATCAAAATCGGGGGCGAATCGGCGGGGATTACCCGCTAATATTACTGGAATGGGGCAAATGGGCGCCAAGCCCCGACGCTAACTTCGCAAACCAGAAATGGAGCAATGGGGAAAGCCGCCCGGGTCGGGCGCTAAACGGGGAGAAAGCGGACTACTGGAACAGCTCTTTAAACATGGCCCACCCGGAGGCGGGCAGGTCGCGGGAGCCCAGGGACGCGGTCAGGCTTTTGCTGAAAACGTTCCCCAAACCCGCGAGGGCGAAGCTGATCAGGGTCAATATGACGAGCTTTTTCATGGTAGAGGTAAGTTACGAAGGTAGCCCCGCGGGCCCAGCCGGATAGGGGAGGGAAGCGGAACTTCCGTTCTCTCCCAGGCTACGCGGCAGCCCGACCGATACAGGACCGTGACAATACCCGTTCAATTGCGGTACACCATGTCCATCTTGTTCTCGACGTCCGCGGTTTTGGGGAGGTTTGCGATCCACTCCTGGTACAGGCTGGAGGCCTGATACTGATCCGGTTGCGACATGGCGGCTTGGACCTTGGCGGTGAGCTCGGTATCAGTGAGGGAGGCCTTGTCGACCACCTTCGCGAGCACGGCGCCCATATCGCTCACGTATATCTGGCTCCATTGCCCGACGGGCAACGCGAACACGGCGAACAGGTTGGGGCTGGAGTATCCGAATCCGGGAACCCAGCTATCCGCCGAGGTCGCGGCCGGAGTGCTGTCCAACACGGCCTTGCCGAAACGGGCCGGCAGCGCGTCGGCCGGCGCGGCGAGGATGGCGGACTTCTGCGCTTCCAATTCCTTTTTGGCCAAGGCGAGTTTCTCTTCCTTCGCCATGAGCGCGCCAATCAGCGGCTTGGCGCGTTCGAAGTCGCGGCCTTTGGCGAACTTCGCGTCGCGGGAAAACATATAGATGCCGTCCTCGGCCTGCAGGGCTTCCGAGATCTTTTCCTTGGACTCGAATTGGCTGAATGCGAAGGAGTTGGCGCCCTGCACGTAAACGCCGCCCAGCGGAGTGAGGGTGGCCTTCTCGAAGATGACGGTCTTGTCCAGCGCCAGCTTGGCGTTCTTGGCCGCGGCCTCCAAGCCGATCTTCTGCGCGGACTCGCGCATGTCCTTCGCCATGGTCATCAGGCTGTCCACGGTTTCGGTGCCGGCGTTGATCTTAAGCAGGATGTGGCTGACTTCGATCTTCTCCGCAGTGTCGCCCTGCTCACCCTTCTTCTTATCGTGAAGCAGGATGATGTGGTAGCCGAACTGGCTGAGTACCGGCTCCGAGATTTGGCCCGGGGCCAGGGCGAAAGCGGCGTTGGCGAACGCGGGATCGAGGCCTTCGCGGCCGCGCAGTCCCTCGAGCTTGCCGCCCTTTTCGGCGCTGCCGGGATCATTGGAATAATCCTTGGCGAGATCCGCGAACTTCTCGCCGTTGCCGGCGCGTTCCTTGAGCTGCTTCGCCAGGTCGAGCATGAGATTCGTATCCAGCAGGGAAGGCTTGAGCGGGATACGGACGTAGGCCAGGCGGGCCGCGTCATCGTGGAAAAAGAAGCTGTCCGGATGGGCGTCGTAATAACCCTTGAGATCGGCGTCCTTGAATTTGTCGGCGGCGACGGTGAAACTGTCGGCGGAAACATGGTAGAACTTCACCTTGGCCTTGTTCTCGCGCATGGCCAGGGAGAAGGTCTCCTCCAGGGCGGTGCGGTGGTTTTGCGACTTGAGAATCTGCTGCAACTGCACCTGGGGGATGACCGAGGTGCGCAATTGCTCCTCGAGCTCGCGCATGGAATAGCGATCGTAAACCGAATCCTGGGCCAGCCAGTTCTCGTAGCGGGACTGGTCGATGGAGGAATCGGCCAGGAACGGGGGCATCTCCTCGTATCCCTTGTAACGCGCAATGTGGCCGGCCACTTCTTGCGGGTGCTTAAGAACGTAGTCCATCATCTCTTCCCGGGAGGGGTAGAGCTGGTAATCCGTGAACACCTTTTGGATGAGGATGGACTGGACCTTGAAGTTGAACAGTCCGTCGCGGATTTGCGCCAACTGCAGTCCCTCGGGCGCCTTGCCTGACTGTTGCTCCTGGCCCTTGATGTAATTGTTGAGATCGGATTGGAAGCGGTCGGTGGGGATTTCCTCGCCATTCACCTTGCCCACGATGTTGTGGTGGCGGTCGGAGCGATAGCTCCCGGCGCGGTCCATCATCACCAGGCCGCCCAGGATGAAAATCCCGAAGATGCCAATCACCCAGCCGGCCTGCTTTTTCATCCATTCCAGTGTCATACCTACGCGCTCCAATTCCATCAAGCAGCCGGGGTCTTGGTTCTGGCTGCGGGGGTTAAATTTATATATTTGGCCGAATCCGGTCGAATTTCCGGCCGGCTCCGGCCGTCTCGCGGGGGCTTTCGCCCCGCGTTTGAAATGTCCGGGTCGGCAGGGATAACCGGGTCGGCGGAGAAGCGATGGCGACATATGACTTCATCGTAGTCGGTTCCGGCATCGCCGGGCTGTCCTTCGCCCTGAAGGCCGCTTCCCACGGGAAAGTCCTCGTTCTAACCAAGAAATTGCGCTGGTCCGGCTCCACGAATCTGGCCCAGGGGGGCATCGCATCGGTCATGGACCCCAGCGATTCCGTGGAACGGCATGCCCAGGATACCCTGGTCGCAGGAGCCGGGCTGTGCCGCGAAGACCGGGTGCGCATCCTGGTGAACCAAGGGCCCCAGGCCATCCGCGATTTGGTGGATTGGGGCGTGCGCTTCACGTTGGACCGGGAACGCGCTCCCGCGGGCAAGCCCAGACGGGGAAAGGTCCCCTTCCATCTCGCCCGCGAAGGCGGCCACTCCAGTTCCCGCATCGTGCATGCGGACGACCTCACCGGTCATGAAATCCAGCGCGCCTTGATGGAAGCCGCCAGCCGCCACCGCAACGTGACCATCCTGGAAGATCATCTCGCCATCGATCTGGTTACCCGTAAGCATTTCCGCAAAGGGGAGCGGGAGAGCGGCGCCAAGTCCTGCTACGGTCTCTACGCCCTGGACGTGAAGAAGAACAAGATCGGCCTGTTCCTGGCATCGGCCACCGTCCTTTGTACCGGAGGCGTAGGGCAAATCTACGCGCACTCGACCAACGATTCCGTTTCCACCGGGGACGGCATCGCCATGGCCTTCCGGGCCGGGGCGGCGGTGGAGGATATGGAGTTCATGCAATTCCACCCGACGGCCCTCTACAATCCGGGCCAGCCCACCTACCTGATCACGGAAGCCTTGCGGGGGCACGGGGGAGTGCTGCGGAACCAACGCGGCGAGGCTTTCATGGACAAGGTGCATCCCCTCAAGTCCCTGGCGCCCCGCGACATCGTGGCGCGCGCCATCGACGCGGAGATGAAACGCACGGGACAGCCGTGCGTATACCTGGACGCCACCAAGCTGGGCAAGGCGGAACTGCTCAAGCATTTCCCCAACATCTTCCGGCATTGCGAAGGCATCGGGCTGGATATTTCCGAGGCGTGGATACCCGTGGTGCCGGCGGCCCATTTCATGTGCGGCGGCGTGAAGGTGGACGTGAATTCGGCGACCGAGCTGGCGGGACTGTACGCGGTGGGGGAGACGGCCTGCACCGGCGTGCATGGCGCCAACCGCCTGGCCAGCAATTCCCTGCTCGAAGGCGTGGTATTCGCCGACCGCGCCCTGCGCCATATCGCCGGCAAACCGCGCCCGCGCCCGGATAAGGCCCGCTTCCAGGACTGGGACAGTTTCGCGCTCAAGCCCGCGCCGGAAACCATCATCTATTCGCATTCCCTGGAGACCATCAAGTCGACCATGTGGCATTACGTCGGCATCGTGCGCAGCGATTTCCGTCTGGCGCGCGCCGAAGAGTTCATCCACGTCATCAGCCGCCAGATCCATAAGGATTATTGGTCCTTTTCCATGGTCCCGGACCTGATCGAATTGCGCAACCTCACCTTGTGCGCGGAACTGATCATCAAGTGCGCGCGCAAACGCAAAGAGTCCCGCGGCTTGCATTACAACCTCGATCATCCCAAAGCGGGGAAGACGGCCCGGCATACCACCCTGCGCAGCAGGGAATAGGCGCGTTTCCCCGATGTATTCCCTCCACCTCGCGGCTTCTCCTTGGTACCTGCTGCTCATCCCCCCGGGTCTGTGGATCCTGTGGCGGCAATACTCCGGGCCTTCCGGGATCTCTCTGGGAGGCAAGCTGCTCTTCGCCCTGCAGGCTATGGCGCTGGTACTGCTCGCGGTTTCCCTGACAGCCCCCGAACTGCGCCGGCACCGCGTCGAGTTCCATAACCCCTCGGTGCTCGTGCTTCGGGATCAAAGCGGAAGTTTCCGCGCCGGGGCGACGCTGGGATTGGGCCGCGCTTACGCGGAAGCGGAACAGGCGCTCGCCGAGGCCTATGGCGCGCGCAAGTTCGATGTGCGCATCGTCGACTTCACCGCCGTCGCATGGCCGGTCGCGGGTTTCGCCCATCCGGGAACAGCGCCCGGGGGGATGGGATTGACCAGCCTGGCCGCCCCCGCCGACTTCGCCGATTCGGCCGCCATCCCCAACCTGCAGGCGGTGTTCCTGTTCTCGGATGGGTTGGCCAACCTCGATTCCGCGCGGGCCCCGCGCACTTGGCGCATGCCTATCTTCCCAGTGGTACTGGCTCCCGATTCCATCGCCGAGATCCAACCCCGGCGCGTTTCGCTCGATGTCGACGTCGCATCCGGACGGGGTGGAGTAGAAGCGGCATGGACTCCCGTGGGGAAATCCGGGGACGACCCGGCCCTGCGGCTGATGCAAGGCAACCGTACTTTGCTCTCGCGCAAACTGCCGGCCGCCGGGAACGGATCCGCCGGCGGAACCCGCAGCTTCCGTTTCGCCTGGGCGCCGGATAAAGCCGTTCTGGCCTCACGCGAGCCTTTGCGGGCGATACTGCAACCCTCCGGAACGGGCGCGGACTTCGACGTCTGGAACGATACCTTGGCGGTTTCCCTGGCGCAGGGAAAGGCGGGGAAACATGTTTTCGTTTTCCGGCCCGTGCGCAGCCTGGATGAAAAGGCCATGCTGGGAATCCTGCAATCGCTCGACGATGCCCGGGTCTCCTTCTTTTCCGCCGGGGAGGCTCTGGGATTGGCCCCCGCCCCGGAAGACCAGATTTGGATAGAGGCAGGCGCCCTCGCTTCCCAGCCCGCGCTGACGGCCTGGCTGCGGTCCCAGCCCGGAAAGGCCGTGGTGTATGCCCGCGCCGCCGTCGATGGGATGGCTTACGGCGACCGGGGCCCAGGTAACCCCAAAGTTACGGGTATTCCCGAAGCGGCATGGGGCGAGTATTCTCCCGCGGCCGCCATCCGGGCCGGCAAGGCCGCCGCCGAAGCCTTTCCCGATGAAGTGGCACGCCTCAAGGCCATCTCCGGCGCGCCCATGCTGGCGCCCCCGCTTCCGCCATCGGGAGCCTGGGTGGAAATCGGCGAGGGCGCCAAACGCGGAATGCTGATGGGCCGACTTGACCTGGGCCAGGGCAAACGGGCCTTCTTCTTCGCGCTGCCAGCGATCTGGAATCCCGTCTTCGATCCCCAGGGGGATTTCGCGGTGCGCGAGAACATCGCCGCTTACGTAAAGGCCGCCTTCCGGCTGGCAGATGCCGATGAAGGCGCGGCGCGCGTCGAACTTCCGGTACGGGCCATCGTTGGAGTGCCTTTCACGGCGGAAGCCAGGCTTCCCGAGGCCCGCGCGGCCGGGAAGGACGCGGCCTTCGGTCTGGCAGGGCCGGGATTCGCGCGGGAATGGGTCCGACCGGCCAATGCCGCCGAGGGAGAATGGACCATAAAGGACGTGGTTTTGCCGGTGGGACGGTTCCGCAGTTGGTTGCGCGCCGGACCGGATACCCTTTGGCGTGATACCCTTACATGCGCTCCGGCGGAAGCGCTGGAAATGGCGCGGCTCGGTTTCGACGAGGCGGGCTTGGCCGATCTGGCCGCACGCTCGGGCGGCGCGGTACTGCGTCCGGTCGGAGATCTCCGCGCCCAGGTAACTTCCATGTTACCCAGGCTTCCCGCCGCGCAAATCCGCATGGAACGCACGCTTTCCACCCGCTTGTTCAATACCTACCCGGTAAACCTCCTCATCCTGGCTTTCTTCGCCCTCTCCTGGTACCTGCGTAAAAAGTGGGACTTGGACTGACCTGCCCAGGCGGGCATTAACCGGCATGGTTCCCTGATCCTTTTCCCGCGACCCCTTCGGGGGTAAGTGGTTGATTCTCAAATCATTGCATCCGCCTTCTCAGGAAGCGCGGATGTTACCCCTGTTTCCGGCGCCCCGAAAACTGTCGAAATCCCGCCACTTTTTTCTTCACGTTTGTTGCATATTTAGGGGTAATTATGGTAGATTTTGGGTAAAATTGGTTAACAATGGCTGAAGCGAAACACACCATCAAACTTGAATCCTTTATCGGGAAGGCAACCGTCGCTATCGATGCGACCGGTCGCACCAATTTCCCCAAGGATTTCCGGAAGGTGTTGAAGGAAGAAGCCGGGGGCCAGGTGATCGTGACCATGGCCGAGGGCAAGACCCTCGCGCTGTATCCCGTCTACGCGTGGAACGACTACATCCAGTACCTGGAAACCCTGGGCCGCGGCGCGGAGATTTCCAAGTTCCGCACGCGCATCACCTCCATGGCCAAGTTGTCCGTACTCGACGGCCAGAACCGCATATCCCTTTCCGCCGAACAGATGGCCTACGCGGGCATCGGCGCCGAAGTCACATTCGTAGGCGACGGCAAGCGCGTGCGCCTGTGGGCCCCGGAGAAATTCTCGCAGCAGATTGAAGTGATCTCGCCGGACGAAGAGAAGCAATTCGAGAACTGGTTCTGATGTCGGCGTCGGGCGCGGACGGGCGCGGACGCCCGGGCGGGCGCGGACGCCAGGGTGGGGAAGCCGGGCACGGTTACCACCTGCCGGTGATGGCGGATGAAATCGTGGAGCAACTCGTGATCGACAAGCAAGGCGCCTACCTGGACGCGACCCTCGGAGGCGGAGGCCATTCCTCCCGCATCCTGGCCGCGCTGGGCGATGGCGGCAGCGTGCTCGGTCTGGATCGGGACAGCGAAGCCGTGGACCGGAACCGCAAGAATTTTGCGGCGGAACCGCGCATGCGCGTGGAACGCTCCGAGTTCGGCCGCGTGGCGGAATTCTGCGCGCCGGAAAGCCTGGCCGGGGCCCTTTTCGATCTCGGCGTCAGCTCCCGGCAATTGGATGCCAAGGAACGCGGCTTCTCCTTTGCCTCGGGCACGGCCCTGGACATGCGCATGGGCGGCGAAGGCGTTTCGGCGGCCGACCTGCTGGCGAAATGGACGGAACGCGAACTGGCCATGGTCCTGTTCCGCAACGCGGACATCAACGAAGGCCGCAAGCTGGCCCATAACATCAAGGCGGATATGGAGGCCGGGGCCCCCATGGACAGCGATCTCATCCGCCGCGCGGTGGAAAAGCTCCCCGGCATGCGCGATGAGAACCGCAACGGTATGCTGGCGCGCGCCTTCCAGGCCATCCGCATGGAAGTGAACGACGAAATTGGCGAAGTCGGTAACGGCCTGCGGGCTGCCGTGGCGGCCCTGCGCACGGGCGGCCGCCTGTGCGTGCTCAGCTACCATTCGGTGGAAGACCGCAAGGTCAAGGAAACCATCGCCGAGTTCGAGCGCGATTGCATCTGCGCGCCCAACCTTCCGGTGTGCGTATGCGGGAGCAACAACCGCAAGCTGCGTAAGGTACTGCGCAAGCCCGGCCTGCCGACCGCGGAAGAGATGGCCCGCAACCCTCGGGCCCGGAGCGCCAAGTTGCGCGTGGCGGAGAAGGTATGAACGGCCTCAAGCTGCGCGGCGTCATCGGCCTGTTCTTCCTGGTGCTGACCCTGGCCGGAGTCCTGGTCGCGCATGTGTGGAAGCAGAACGCTTACGTGCGGATGTCCATGGGGCAGATGCGCCTTATAAAGCAGCAATCCCAATTGCGCAACGATATCGCCTTGCTGGAAGTATCCGTAGGCAGCCTCAAGAAATTGTCGCGCATCGAAGCACTGGCCAAGGGCCGCTTCGGTTTGGAGTACGCTAAAGCCGCGGTACTGGTATACCTCGACGAAACGCCCTCCCGCGGCGACGCGCGGGAAGCGGAAGGCCGGCAGGCCTCCGCGGGATTCGCGGTTCCGGAAACGTCCCCCAAGGTTATGCAAGCCGGAAAGGTCGCATGGCCAACAAACGGATTGTGACCCTCGGCTTCCTGCTGGCCATCGCCTGGTTGGGGATGATCGGCCGCGTGGCCTGGGTGCAAGTCGTGAAGTCGGGATACTACAGCGAACTGGCTTCGAGCCAGAGCATCCGCCGTAACGTAGTGGCCCCCAAGCGCGGCGAGATCCTCGACCGTGACTTCCGCAAGCTGGTGGTCAACGCCGACGTGGAAATGGAGTCGGGCGTGAATTCGCGCCTGCGCCGGCTTAGCCGGGTTTGCCCTCAGGGCGGTTTGGCCGGTCAGGTGCTGGGAACGGTGGGGAAGGACGGCTACGGCCAACTAGGCCTGGAATATTTCCTGGACCGCGAGCTGCGCGGCACCGACGGCTGGAAATACCTGCGCCATGACGTGAAGAACAGGTACTATCCCGGCTTCGAGGAAAAGCAGAAGGAAGCCATGGACGGCATGAATGTGGTGCTGACCCTGGATTCGCGCCTCCAGGAAATCGTGGAGCATGCCCTGGAGCGCGGCGTACAGAAGGCGGGCGCCAAGCAAGGCGTTGCCCTCGTGGTCGATCCTTTCACCGGGGACATCCTGGCGATGGCCAATTACCCCTTCTACGATCCCAATACGCGCGACGGCGAGGACAAGGACGCCTGGAAGAACGAAGCCGTGGTCAAGGTGTACGAGCCGGGTTCCACCTTCAAGGTCATCACCAGCGCCGCCTTGCTCGAGGAAAAGCTGATCGCCCCCGGAGACACCGTGGATGGCGAAAACGGCCAATACAAGATCGCGGGCCAGACCATCAAGGATACCCACGCCCATGGCCGCATAAGCTTTACCGACGCCCTGGCGTATTCCAGCAATATCTGCTTCGCCAAAGTGTCCACCCGCCTCAAGCCCGAGACCTTTTACAAGTACATCCGCTCCTTCGGATTCGGCATGAAGACCGGCGTAGGCCTGCCCGCCGAGGAAAGCGGCGTGCTCAAGACGGTAGCCGATTGGAGCGGGCGCACCCAATCGACCATCGCCTTCGGCCACGAGATTTCCGCCACGCCCCTGCAGATGGCCATGGCCGGTTCCGCGGTGGCCAACGGCGGCGTACTGATGAAGCCGCGCATCGTCAAGGCCTGGACCGACAACGCGGGCCATGTGGTACAAGAAGCCCCGCCCCGTTCGGTTCGCCGCGTCATGTCCGAAGCCACCTCGGAACAGCTCAAGGTCATGATGAGCGCCGTGGTCCAATACGGCACCGCCGCCGACATCAAGACGGATCGCATCACGCTGGCGGGCAAGACGGGCACTGCGGAGAAGATCGACGCCGAGACCGGCAAGTACGTGCACGGCCTGTTCAATTCTTCCTTCCTGGGAATGGTGCCGGTGGACCGACCGGAATACGTATGCCTGGTGCTCCTGGATGAACCCTCCCAGTTCAAATACGGCGGCCAGAGCGCGGCTCCCATCTTCCGCGAAATCGTGGACCGGGTGCTCGCCAATCCCGATTATCCCCTGGCGCGCCTGGCAAAGCCCGCCGCCGAAACCGGCGACATCGTGCTCACGGCCGCACCGGTAGCGGTCGAGAACGCCGCACTGGACGCGAATCCCGTCGCCCGGGTTTCCGCCGCCGGCCATGCCGATGCCGCTGCCGCTGCCAAGGGCCAGCCTGCCGTGCCCGCCCACGCTGCCGCCGCGGTCCGGGCCGTTCCCCCGGGAGCCATGCCCGATCTTTCCGAAGATACCCTGCGGGACGCGCTGTACAAGATCAAGGACCTGGGCCTGGATGTGGAATACAACGGCTCGGGCCGGGTCATTCGCCAGGAACCGCCTGCAGGGGTTCCCGTCAAGGCCGGGGAGAAATGCCTGCTCACCCTGGGATGGATGGGCTGATATGAAGCTATCCGCGCTGCTACGCGACGCCGGTCTGGGATTGCAGACCGTAGGTAACCCCGAGATTACCGGGGTGCGCATCGATTCCCGTAAGGTGGAGAAGGACAACCTGTTCCTGGCCCTCAAAGGCGCCCATGACGACGGCTCGCGCTACGTGGCCGACGTGATCGCCCGCGGGGCCGCCGCCGTACTCTCCGAAGGCAATTCCCATCCCGCCCTGGAAGGCGCCACCGAGCCCCATCCCGGCGCCGAAATCATTCCCTGCCCCGGCCTGCGCACGCATGTCGGCGATCTCTTCAACGCCTGGTACGGTCGCCCGGCCGACGGCATGGATACGGTGGCGGTCACCGGGACCAACGGCAAGTCCACCATCACCAAGCTGACCGCATCCATCCTCAAGGCGGCGGGCCGCAAGGTCATCGCTCTCGGCACCATCGATTACGATATCGACGGCAAGGCGATGCCTTCCGATCTCACCACACCCGGTCCCGACAAGTTCTTCGAGCTGCTCCGCCAAGGCGCCGATCAGGGCTGCACCGCCCTCGCCATGGAAGTCTCGTCCCATGCCTTGAGCCAGGATCGCGTGCGCGGCGTGCTCTTCGCCCGGGCCATCTTCACCAATCTCACCCGCGACCATATGGATTACCATAAGGACTTCGAGGATTATTACCAGGCCAAGAAGCGCCTGTTCACGGCATATCTGCGCCCCGGCGGCATCGCCATCCTCAACCTGGATTCGCCCCAGGGCGCGCGTCTGTCCAAGGAATTGGCCTGCGCCCGCCTGACCTTCTCCCGCGGCTCCGATGCCCTTTCCGCCAGCGCGGGCGCGGCCACGGATATCGCCGGCGCCGCCGGTGCGGGCCGTCCCAAGGCCGACCTGGAACTCATCCGCAGCGAGCTCACCCTCTCGGGCACCGCCTTCGAAGTCTCTTTCCGTGGCGTGCCGTTCAAGTTCCGCTCCAAGCTGGTGGGCACGCTCAATCTGGAGAACCTGCTGGCCGCGGTGGCTTTCGGATTCTCCATGGGTTTCGACGCCAAAGCCATCGACAAGGGCATCCGCGATGTTTCCGTACTCGGCCGGGCCCAGGTTTTCGGGTTGCCCAACGGGGCTTTCGCCGTGGTCGATTACGCGCATACCCCGGACGCCCTGGAACGCATCCTCATCAGCCTGCGCCCCCTGACCCTCGGCAAGCTGGTATGCCTGTTCGGCTGCGGCGGGGATCGGGACAAGACCAAACGCCCCATCATGGGAAGCATCGCCACCGCGCGCGCCGACCGCGCCGTGCTCACCAGCGACAATCCCCGCACCGAAAATGCCGATGCCATCCTGGCCGAAGTGGCTTCGGGGATGCAGGACGGATCTCGCGGGGAAATCATCGCCGACCGGCGCGCTGCCATCCATAAGGCGCTTTCGTCCCTGGGCAAGGACGATTGCCTGTTGATCGCGGGCAAGGGGCACGAAGACTACCAGATCATCGGCAAGGAAAAGCGCCATTTCAGCGACCAGGAAGAAGTACTGGGCTGGGCAGCCGCGAACGGCGGAGCCGCAGGGCAGGGGGCAGGCCATGGAGCTTAAACTCTCGGAACTGGCCGCCATGCTGGAAACGCAAGTGCGCGGGAAACACCGGGGCGCCAAGGCAGTAAGCCTGTGCACCGACTCGCGCGCGCTCAAGAAGGGCCAGGTATTCTGGGCCCTGAAGGGCGAGAAATTCGATGGACACGCATTCGCGAACGAATCATTCAACCAGGGAGGGTATGCGGCCGTGGTAGACGAAAGCTGGCTTCAAGGAAACGCAATCCCCGTAAACGTATACGTGCCCGTAAAGGACACCAATCAGGCCCTGTTGGATTTGGCGCGCGCCTATGCCGCCAAGTTCCGCATCCCCAAGGTCGCGGTCACCGGTTCCAACGGTAAGACCACCACCAAGGACATGATCACCCGCGTGCTGGCGAAGGCCGGGCCCACGCTGTCGACCCAGGGAAATTTCAACAACCAAGTGGGCGTTCCGCTCACCTTGTTCGAATTGAAAAGCACCCACAAATTCGCGGTCATCGAGATGGGAACCAACCATCCCGGCGAAATCGCGCCCTTGTCCCTGTGCGCGCGGCCCAACATCGCCGTCATCACCAATATCGGCTACAGCCATCTGGAGCATTTCGGCAGCAAGGAGAAGGTCCGCGAGGAGAAGCTGACCATCACCGCCGGCTTTGGAGCCCCGCGGGGCGCCAGGGGAAGCCGCGGCTTCGATCCCAAGGGCACCTTGATCCTGAACGTAGACGACCCGTTGCTGGCGGAAGTCCGCGCCAACTCCCGGCAGAAGCTGGTCACCTTCGGAATCGATCGCGGCCAGATCCGGCCCACCGACCTCACCTTCAACGACGACGGCTGCGCCTCCTTCAAGATCGGGCGCACCCGCTTCCAATTGCAGGTGCCCGGCCGCCATAACGTGTACAATGCTTTGGCCGCCATCGCCGTCGGGGTGCAATTGCGCATCCCCAAATCGGATATCGCCGAAGCCCTGCACGCTTTCTCGGCCAGCAAGAACCGCATGCAGATGAAAAAGCTGCCCGGCCTTACCGTGCTGGACGATTGCTACAACGCCAATCCCTCTTCCATGCGGTCGGCCTTGGCCACCCTGGGAGGGATGCGCGCCGCCGGCCGCCGCGTGGCCGTGCTGGGGGATATGCTGGAGCTGGGACCGGAAGGGGAGAGCCTGCACAAGGAAATGGGCGCATACCTGGTCGAGATGGGCGTGGATGAATTGTTCACCTTCGGCCAGCTCAGCCGCCATATCAACGCCGGCGCGCGCGATAAGGGATTGCCCCGTAACCGCGCCCACCATTTCTCCGACTTCGATCTGATGTGCGAAGAACTGCTCAAGCACGTTTCCATGGGCGACGTGGTGCTGGTCAAGGCTTCACGCGGCATGAAGCTGGAGCGCGTGTTCGAATACCTGCAGGTGAAGGCGAAAGCCGGTGCGCTGCGGCACGAAGAGAG
>JAHFCH010000015.1 GCA_023249635.1 Fibrobacterota bacterium | reverse complement strand
GGGAAACCGTTTCGTGAGCCAACCGGAGAGCAGGTAGATGGTGAGGGGAAAACCGTACATTTCCACGAACAGCGCCACGATAAAAGCGGAAAAGGTGCTGAAGGTGCGCCAATCCCGTTGAGTGCGCGGCTTGAAGAAGCTGAACGCGAAAAAGATGAAGATCGCCGAGTTGATGAGGACCAAGCTCCAAAGGCCATAAGACCCGCCTTGACCGTGATTCATTTTTCACCTCGGTGGCCGCCATGGCCTCGATGCATCAGGACATGAAGCAGGGGGCAGGCTAATAAAAGCACGTAGGGCAGCGCGCCCAGCGTATGGGCCCTGTGTTCGGTCCACAGGTAAAAGGAGAGTATCCCCAATCCCACGCAAAGGTAGAGCCAGAAAAAGATAGAGTGCCGAAGGGGTTCGTTATCGCTCATGCTTGACTCACTTTCCGATGCCTGAAGACACCTGTACCTGGCTGGGTCAAGCGAACATTGGGCCAGTTCATTACCTTGGGATCGGGACCGGAATTCAAAAACTTTTCTTTTGAGCGGTAGGGGCAGCCTGCTTTTTTGTCTCAACGAATGCCAGATTGGCGCGCGGGTAATGCATTATTGATTCCATTGCGGTTCATCAGATGCGGCATGAACCTTGCGCAATCGTCCACCGGCTTTCCTAGGGAGTGCCTTCATGAAAATGCACCATCATGCCCCCGAACCGACGGAGGAAACTCCGCTTCCCGCCGTCGCCCATAAGACCGGTTCTTCCGGCCAGCGGTATACCTGCCCCATGCACCCGGAAATCGTCCAGGACGGCCCGGGGCTTTGTCTGCTTTGCGGCCTTCCTGACCGTGCCCTTGGTCCCTCTCTCCATGGGCGATATGCTGCCGGGCCGGCCGGTCTCGGTCGTGATTCCCATGGGCTTGCGGGTTTGGCTGGAATAGGTTTTGGCCGCGCCGGTTTGCCTGTGGTCGGCTTGGCCTTTCTACGTGCGGTTCCTGAATTCGCTCCGGCGTCGCAGCCTCAATATGTTCACTTTGATCGGTCTCGGCGTGGGCGTGGCCTTTTCCTATAGCGTGGCGGCAACCTTGTTCCCGAACCTTTTTCCGGCTTCGTTCCGGATGGACGGCGGGCCTGTGGCGGTCTATTACGAGGCCGCCGGCGTCATCGTCACTTTGATCCTGCTGGGGCAGGTGCTGGAACTCAAGGCGCGCAGCCGTACCGGGGCCGCGATCAAAAAGCTCCTCGGGTTGGCGGCGAAGACGGCCCGCCTGCTGCATGCGGACGGTTCCGAAGAAGATGTGCTCCTGGAGTCGGTGCGAAAAGGCGTTCGCCTGCGCGTGCGCCCGGGGGAGAAAGTGCCCGTGGATGGCGTGGTCTTGGCAGGCTCCAGCCACGTGGACGAAAGCATGGTGACCGGCGAACCCATGCCCTCGGAGAAACGGCCGGGCGACAAGGTAGTGGGGTCCACGCTGAACGGCACCGGCGCGCTGGTGATCAAGGCGGAGAAGGTAGGCTCCGAAACCTTGCTTTCCCGTATCGTGGCCCTCGTCGCCGAAGCGCAGCGCAGCCGCGCCCCGATCCAGAAGCTGGCCGACGTGGTCTCCGGCTATTTCGTACCTGTCGTCATCCTCATCGCCGTCCTCACTTTCGGGATCTGGTCCTGGGCGGGTCCGGAGCCGCGCCTGGCTTACGCGTTGATCAATGCGGTAGCCGTGCTGATCATTGCATGCCCCTGCGCGTTGGGCCTGGCAACGCCCATGTCCATCATGGTGGCCACGGGCAAGGGCGCCGGCATGGGGATCCTGTTCCGCGATGCCGAAGCCATCGAGCAGATGCGCAAGGTCGATACCTTGGTCGTGGACAAGACCGGAACCTTGACGGAAGGGAAGCCGGAATTGGCGACCGTGGAAACGCTGGGGATGGAGGAACCGGAATTCCTGGGATTGATCGCGTCCCTGGAGAGAAGCAGCGAGCACCCCTTAGCCCAGGCCATTGTGCGCGGCGCGGAGTCGCGTGGCGCCACCTTTTCGCTTGTTGAAAATTTCGCATCCTTGACCGGCAAAGGCGTCCAGGGGACGATTGCGGGCCGCAAAATTGCCGTGGGCAATCCGGCTCTGATGCGGGATTTGAACATTGACTTGGCCTCACTTGCTTCCCGGGCGGAATCCTTGCGGAGCGAAGCCCAAACCGTGATGTTCGCCGCCGTGGATGGCGAAGCCGCGGGCCTGGTCGGCGTTGCCGATCCCGTCAAACGGTCCACGCCGGAGGCGATCGCGGCCTTGCATCGCGAAGGCATCCGCATCGTCATGCTCACCGGCGACGGGAAAACCACAGCCCACAGCGTCGCTGCGAAACTGGGCATCGACGAGGTGGTGGCGGAAGTGCTGCCCGATCAGAAGGCGGCCAAGGTGAAAAGCCTGCAAGCCGAAGGTTGCTTCGTGGCCATGGCCGGTGACGGCGTCAAGGACGCGCCTGCCCTGGGGCAGGCCCAAGTCGGCATCGCCATGGGCACGGGCACCGACGTGGCCATGGAAAGCGCAGGGATCACTTTGGTCAAAGGGGATTTGCGCGGGATCGTGCGCGCACGGAAATTGTCGGACAAGACCATGGGGAATATCCGGCAGAACCTGTTTTTCGCCTTCGTCTACAATGCGGCGGGAATCCCCCTGGCAGCAGGCGCGCTATACCCGTTTTTCGGGTGGCTCTTGAGTCCTATCATCGCCGCTGCGGCGATGAGCTTCAGTTCGGTGTCCGTGATCGGAAATGCCCTGAGGCTGCGGCGGGTCAATATCTGAATGCCCGACGGGCAAAGCAGTATCCTGCTCCTGTTAGTGATGGTGCTGCTCATGCTCCGAAGCTCCGCCTTTATCCGGCATGGAACCAGCACCCGTAGAATCCGGCTTCCCCATTCCGTCCTCGGGCATTTTTTCGCATTTCATCCCGCCTTCCTTTCCCATGCCGCCCATCATCTTGGCCATCTTGCCCTCGCACTCCTTCATTTCCGCTTTCATGGCGGTGATGCGGTCTTCGACCCGTTGCAGCGCCGCCGCCATCTTGGCCTTGTCATCGGATTTCCGGGCCTCCTGGACGGCTTTGAGCAGCGCGTCGAGGGAATCGGCGCTCTTCTTGCACTTCGCGCAAGGCTTGGCGCCCATATCCATCGCGGCCATGTCCTCCTTCGCCGTCGGAGGCGGGTTGCCCGCCGGCTTCGTCCCCGCGCAGGCGGAAATCGCAGCGATCGATACCAATATCACTAAATAATTCAATGCTCTCATGGTTTTCTCCTTATGCAAGATAGATCCTCAAAACGCGACTTGCGCCAGCAACTGCCCGGTTCCGGTATCTCCCGCCAGGGTGTATTCCGTACCCTTGGGGCCCGCGAAACCGTATACCGTGAAGCTCAATCCGAAATCGTTCAGATCGCGGTAAGCCAATACCGCCGCCAGCAGCGCGCTGCTTTGATCCAGATTGGCGACGGCATTGCAGGATAAAGTCAGATACGAGCGTAGAAACCGGTTCCAGACGGCGAAGAAAGCCGCGTACTGCCGCGAGTAGGAATTGGGTTCATAGGCTCCGAACGACGAGGCCGCGGCCATCGCCTGTTCCGGCGGGATGCCGGCGTTCACGGCCTGTTCCAGCAGGCCCGCGAAAGGCTTCCGGCGCGCCTCGTCGCCCGGCCGGTTGTAGTAGTACTCCGCGTTCACGAGCAGCCGATCCGGGATGCCCGAGACGGAAAAACCGCGGCCGGCACCCACGGAAACACGCGGCTGCCACTCCCGGCGATCGGAAATGATGCGGGGGAAACCCCCTTCGACGACCACATCACGTTCAGCAAAGTCGTCTTGCCGCTTCCCGACGGGCCCATGATGCTGACCAGATCGCCCTTGGCGATGGTGAGGTCGATTCCGCGCAAGGCGGGCACCAGGGTATTCCCGAGCGCGTAGTCCTTGGTCAATCCCTTGATGGCGATAATGTCCATGCGAACCTTTCCCGATCAATCCGTCCAGCACTACCGTTAAGCAATGCGGATGCCATGCCGCCGGAGCCCTCTGGGTGGGGACCGTAGGCATATTCGCCGGGAAAACGCAAAAGAGCGGGAAAGGTTCGCTATGAGATGCCGGTCGGCTGCCTGCCAATTTGTCCCGTGGACTGCCGTTCCGGCAGAAGCTTGCGCGAATTTTCGGATTTCGCCCCGTTTGCACCGCAAAGCAGGCGCTCGAAATTGGCTCAAGGCTTGCTTTTGATACGCTTCCGGAAAGGGCGCGCATTCCCGCGTTGTATAAAAACCATGAAACCTTATCGGGATCCGGATTTCCTCGAGAGCGACGACGCGCGCTCCTTGCGAATCCTGTCGGAATACCTCGCGCCCCTGGCGGCCTTCCACAAGCAACGCATCCAGGACACCATCGTGTTCTTCGGTTCCGCCCGTCAAGGTGAAGCCGGCCCCTTCGCAAACTATTATCGCGATGCTCGGGAGCTTGCGCGATTGGTCACCCAATGGTCGCTCTCGGTATCAAACGGCGGAGAACGTTTTCTCGTATGTTCAGGCGGCGGCGGTGGAATCATGGAGGCCGCAAACCGCGGCGCGGCGGATGCCGGTGGCCGATCCATCGGCTTGAATATCGGCCTGCCCCGTGAGCAGCAGCCCAACCCCTACATCTCGAAAGGGCTCGGGTTCGAATTCCACTACTTCTTCATGCGCAAATTGTGGTTCGCCCACCTGGCCAAGGCCGTTATCGTATTCCCGGGCGGGTTCGGAACGCTGGACGAGCTTTTCGAAATATTGACGCTTTCTCAAACGGGGAAACTGGACCGTGAGATTTATATCCTCCTTTATGGAAAATCATACTGGCAGGAAATCCTAAATCTCGATGCCTTGCTGAAACACGGTATGATCTCGGCCAAAGACGCCGGCCTGTTCCACTTCGCAGATGACCCAGGTACGGCGATCTCGATGCTGCAATCCGCACTCCCCATCAGTTGCGAACCCGGTATGCCCTGCTTCGCACAGTCGGTCAGGACCTGAAGGAAACCTTAACGACCTCCGCGTTGCAGGGGAAAGACCTACTCCCGATTCACCTTCAGGAATTTTTCCCGCATTTTCGCCACATCCTGGTTCGGATTTGTCGCAAGGAAACCATCCAAGCTTTTCTTGAGACGAACGGACTTCCGCTCGCCTGAGCCGTAGATCCCGAACGCTTTTCCGAGCCTGTCCATGTCTTGCCGCATCTGATCTAAATCGTCCTTGTGTTTCGTTTTTCCGGTCATGCCGTGCTCCTTGGATAGACGTGGTCGATTAAATGCCTAAGCACTCATTCAGTTGGATCCAGGCGTCAATCGCAAGCGCCATGCCATTTGCGGAAGCGGGGATTTCAACCCCGCGAAGGGCCACAGGCTTGTGGTACTGCTGTCATAGGGGCATGCGGATTGCCAGATTGGCCGGAGGCGCTCCCGGACAACCGCAAGTTAACTGAAATCAGGGGCTTTGTTTTCGGCACGGAGGTTGCAATAGGATGGCGGGACAGTTCGGGAAAACTAAAATCGGAGTCCGCATGCGTACCAAATCCTTAGTCCTCGCCGTGGTGGCTTGGTTCCTGGCGATGGGCTGCGCGCCTACTTCGAAGGCGGTTCCCTCCACAAAGGAAGTCGCCGGGCGTTCCTGCAAAGAACCGGATGAGCTGCTTGATGTGTTGACCCGGTTCTCCACCGCCGTGCAAGCGCATCGTTACCATGGCGCCATAGCGCTCCTGACCCCGGAAGACCAGGCCCGCATGGTCGGCAAGGACGGAAAGGTCCCGGAGGATACGAAGAAAAAGTTAGACGCCCTTGATTTCAAGTCGCTAGCCACTGATCGCCGCATTGATCTGGTGCGGGGCCGCTTGCAAGGGATTTTCGATTGCCTTCCTTGCCTGGATCAAGGGCCCGCGGTCGCGCTCGAGAAGGATCTCCAGAAGCCCAAGTTGCCTTCGGAACCCGCGTCTCCCCGAGGATTGGAGAAGGCTCGCAAGGAGATGGCCGAAAAATTCTACCGCAAGATCCAATTAGGGGAATGGCAGGAAGCATCGGGCTTGATCCATCCCGACGAATGGGCGGTATTCCTGGATGACGAGCAGAATCTCACCGACCTGAACGAGCGCCGTATGCAAGCCATTGAAAAATGCGACTTGGATGCGCTGGTCCTGAAAGACGGGCTCCTGACGGGGCTCGTTGTCCTGCTCGAACCGCCGGTTTCGGAGCTTTATCTTCGCGCCGGCATATTCTTCGATTTCCTGGAATCGAACCAAATCGATGAGGCTATCGGAATGCTGTTGGAAAGCGAGAAGAAATTTTTCCTCGATACCCACGGCAATCCCCGGCCGGATCGAATCGCGAAACTGCGGGCGCTCGACCGCGACCAGTGGCGTAAGCTTTACCTCTACCACGATGTACTGCTTGGCGCCGCGGAAGCCGCGATTGGGTATGAAAACCTTTAGGGAGGATACGATTATGAAGATGGCATTTCTGATTTCCGCTCTGGTTTTTTCAGCGCCTCTGATCGTCTGGTCCGGTCCCGAGTCGGAATCCGCCGAACCCGGCGTGCCCCGCATCGTGGTGCTGCCGCCTCAGCGCGTATTGGTCCTGGAAGCCCACGGCGACCCCAAAGCGGTCGCGGGGCCCGCGTTCAAGAGCCTCTACCGCACCTTCTACGCCAACGCCGACAAAGCGGAAAAACGCCACCTCGGCGCGCCCCTTGCCCGCTGGGATATCTCGCAGTTGGACAGCTCCAAGGCCTTATGGAAGGGCATCTATGCGCTGCCTGTCTAATCAGGGTTCCCGGAACCGCCTGCCGGAAAATTCCGCATCGAGATCTGGGAGTACGGCATGGTCGCCGAGGTCTTGCACACCGGCCCCTATTCCAACGAAGGCTTGGATATCGATAATCTGAAATCCTTCATCGCGCGCAATGGATTCGCCATCCACGGGAGTCACGAAGAAGTGTACCTGATAGGACCCGGCATGCTTTTCAAAGGGCGCCCCGGGAAGTACCAAACCCTCATCCGGTACAGAGTGGAACGGGTCGGCGAGGCCGCCCCGCCCATTGCCGCAAAGAGCCCTGAGAAGAACTGAACAAGCCCTACCCGGGAGCAGCACAAAGAAGGAGTGAGCGATGTTTAAGAGAAACCTGGCGAGTTGGGATCGAATCACGCGCGTAGTTTTAGGAGCCGGATTGGTCTCCCTGGCCTTCTGGGGACCCAAGACCCAATGGGGCTGGTTGGGCGCTATCTTGCTGGCTACGTCCATGCTGGGGCATTGCCCTATCTACGTCATGCTGGGCTTACGCACCTGTGGCCCGGGATCGGGTAAGCAAGCGCATTGATATGGAATCACGGAAGGAAGAAGGTATGGATAATCTCTGTGAAGCCGCGGTGGAACAGTCGGATCTCGCGACATGCATCACCGATCCCAGGGGCATCCTCCTGAAAGTCAACCATGCCTACCGGAACCTCTACAAGTTTCCGGATTTGGAAAGCCTGGTGGGCAAGCCCGTTTCGATCATCCGGTCGCCGCTTACTCCTGAATCCATCCATCAGGAGATGTGGAAAACGATATCGGCCGGAAACGTATGGCGCGGACAGATGAATAATCGCGCCCATGACGGAAGCGAGGTCCATATCCATCTCACCATTTCACCAATCCGTTCCGAGGGACGCATCGTCGGGTACCTCGGGATTTCGCTGGATCGGTCGCAGCAAGTCATCATCGAAAACCAATTGATGCAGGCCAACAAACTGATGGCCATCGGCACGCTGGGAAGCGGGTTGGCCCATGAATTGAACAATCCCCTGGCCAGCATCCTTCTCGATGCGGAATACTTACGGGATGAGTGCGCCGAGATCATCGCAAGCCCTGCGGCGGAGCAAGGCGAACAGGCCGCACGTTCCATCATTCGTTGCGCGGAAAAAATGCGAAGGGTTCTGGAGCACCTGCTGCTATATGCCAAACCGGAATCGCCGCAGTCGCGGTCCACCATCTCCCTGGGGCCTTTCCTGGAAGACTGCTTCCTATTCGTGGAACGCCATCTCTCGGGGTTGGGGATCGAGGTAGAGATCAAGGCTACGCCGGGCCTGTTCGTAATCGGCAACCGGATGGAATTGGAATCGGTCATCCACGTGCTCCTTTCGAATTCCATGGACGCCTTCGCAGGGATTGCCGGAAAGCAGGAGAAGAAGATTTCGATAAGCGCGACCGTGGATCGCAATACCCACTTATTGCGGATTGAATACCAGGACACGGCGGGAGGGATTCCCTCGGATGTATTACCCCATATCTTCGAACCCTTTTACACGACCAAGGGCGGGGGCGGTTCAGGGTTGGGGCTTTCCCTCTGCCGGCACATCCTGGCCGCCCACGGCGGTCAAATCGAATGCTCCTCCGCCAAGGGTGAGACGATTTTCGGGATTCTGCTTCCGGTAGCCGTGGAAAATGAAACGCGTTCCTCTACCCTGCCCCGCCTTAGCGGGCGAGCTGAATCCTGAGAAATCCAGCCCCCGATCAAACTTCGGCCGAAATGGCACGCCCAGCGCCAAAATGTCACGGCCTTGGAGATATCCGCATGGATTCCACGGCAATCGCCTTCTGTTGCGACCAAAATAATGGAATGGGTTTTGCGTTTACCCCATCCAGGCGCATCCGCGCCCGGAGGAATACGTATGCAAGCTGGAATCTCGAATTGGCGGACGGACCCTTATCGCATCCTCTTCCCCATCGGTTATTGCTTTCTGACCTTGGGCCTGGGGGTTTGGTCCGTGGATTTGCTGGGCGGATTCCCGCATAAGGAAACCCTGCATGCCTTGCTGTTGGGCAACGGGTTTCTCTATGCTTTCGCCCTGGGCATCCTCCTTTCCGAAAGCCCCAGGGCCGTCGATGCCCAGCCCGCCCAAGCCGGCATGATAGCCTTCTTCTGCCTTTGCCTTGCCGGCATGGGGGTGGCGGGGCTTTCCGGGCATTTAAAGGCGGCCTACGCCTTCCATACCGCATCGGCCATCGGTTTGAGCGTGTTCCTCGGCAACCGAGCGCGGTTGGATACGGGAGCAAATCACCCTGGTCTCCGCATTGCATTCGCCGCAGCCCTGTTTTCGCTTGCTTGGACAACGTTCGGTTGGGTATCCGAATTGATCGCGCTTCCCACCATTCTGGGAAGGTCGGCCGCCCTGGCCGGGTTGCAGGGGTTCGCCCTGCTCTTTTGCATGCTGTGCTTCCGTTGGAACCGAGTATCCGGTTCTCCTTCGGTGCTAATGCGGACGGGGACCGCGGTGGCCCTGCTTTCCTTAAGTCTGTTCTGGGAAGCGATGTCCCTCTGGGCCCAGGATTCCAACCTGTGGTTGCGGCTGGCATATGTACTCAGGGCGGCTTGGATTCTCCTGTATCTGAGGCGCCCGGATGGGCACGAATCCTTGTTCGCAGATCTGCCCAGGTACCAGTCGTTAATCCGCTTCGGTTCCCTTTTCATCCTCGCCGGGCCCGTGCTGGCCGCGATTTTTCCCGACCGCAGCCTGTTGTTCAACCACATTTCCTTCCTGGCGGGATTCGGATGGATCGCGGTCACGGCGGCGACCGCGGTAATTGCGCGCAGGCTGGACCCGGAACGCCGTCGCTCCGGCGCCTGGATGGCGGGGGCTGCGGGCTTGGCCCTTGGGGCAGCCGTAGGGATACGTAGGTGGCCGTGTCTTGGACCGAAGCCGAATACATCTTGTTGCCGATTGCCGCGGCCCTTGCCCTGCTACCGCTTCTGATTTGGGCCATCGTATTCTTCCCCCGCCTCGCGGCGGGGAAGGAATGAACCTGACCTACCTCTAAAGGGCGCCTAAAGCTTTTGCCAACCTGGCAGGAAACTTGCCATAAGGACAAGAAAACGGAGGAGGATCGAATCAGAATCCCCGGAATCGCCATTCCAGCCGAAACCACATTTGGCTCAGGGGTTGCTTAAGAATATGGTGAGGAAAGGAACCATCGCCATGAGCCAGGGAAACTCGAATCAGCACGCAAGAATCTTCCATGAGGCGGATCCGCTAACCGCCTATCTCCAGGACATCCGGTCAACGCAAAAACTGACCTCCCGCCAGGAAAGGGATTTGGCGGTTCGCATCCAGCTCGGCGATCGTTGGGCGGTCAATGCATTGGTGCAAGCCAACCTGAAATTCGTCGTCGCAGTCTGCCGCCAGTATGAGAACCGGGGCCTGCCTTTGGTGGACCTCATCAACGAAGGCAATCTCGGCCTGATGCGCGCCGCGGAACGCTTCAGCTTGCACCACGATTGCCGTTTCATTTCGTACGGCGTATGGTGGATCCGCCAGGCGCTGATGGTGGCCTTGGCCGACCAGACCCGGGTCGTACGCCTTTCCACATCGACCACCGGCAAAATGCACAAGTTGAACCAGGCTTCAAAAAAGCTGGGCCAAAGTTTGGGTCGCGATCCTTCGGTGGAAGAATTGGAACTGGAAACCGGCATGCAAGCCAACCGGATCCGCGCCTACCTTGACTTGATGGCCGCTCCTCTCTCCCTGGATCGTAAAGCCGATGGCGAAGGATCCGGGGATTTCGTCGATGGCCTCGCGGTGGATTCCGAATCGGGCACCCAGGCCGAGGTGGAACGCTTCCATGCCAAGCGCGCGATGAACCAGTTGCTCATGGGCTTGGATTCCCGCGAGCGCGAAGTGCTCGACATGTACTACGGGTTGAAGTACGGAATGACCTGGAACCTGCCCGAAATGGCCAAGCGCATGGGGCTTTCGAAAGAACGCGTTCGCCAGATCAAGGCAAAGGCCATCGCCAAACTCAAAGTCCTGATGACGCTCACCGCCAAATACCCCTGCGTCCCCCCGGGGCATATCCCCGCCTGGGCCAAACCTTAAACCGGAGCATAGCCATGACCTCGAACCCAATCGATTCATTAACCGTTCGCGAAGCGATCCGTAGCCGGCCGTTGGCCGTGGGAGTTCTGGAAGAAATTTCCGGCGGCAGCTTTTGGAACCGGCTGGATACTCCCATGGGCGAATTCTGCCGGAACGCCAAAGTTAATTTGAACGAATTGCATGCCAGGATCTCTTCCCTGCCGGTGAATCTGGAACGCCAGGACTGGAAAGGCCTGCCACTCTACTTTCTCGTCGATCATTTGACTGCGAATCATCGCGAATTCCGCCGTCGCGATTTACCAAACATCCATCGTATGCTCGAAGCCCTCCGCTTGGAAATCCCTTCGGCCCAGGCGACCCTATCCGAGTTGATATCGGAATTGACGTCCTTCCGGCAGGAATTCTCGTGGCATATGGAAGAAGAAGAGGAGTTCCTCTATCCGAAAATCCTTCGGACCGAAGCCAGCATGAGGCATCCGGACCTATACCCGGAAATCTTCAAGGGATCAGTAACCATGTTCACCAAAGTCCAAATCCATGCACCGGAAGACTCATTCCACGCATTGGTGGCCTCCATCTTCGTGCGGTTGAAGAATGCGGTCTCGGACATCAGTCAAATTCCGCTCATCCAGGAAACCCTTGGCGGTATCCAATCGTTCGAGGCCAGGTTGCGCGCGCATACCTATGTCGAATCCGAGATTCTCTTTCCCCGTGCGACCGCCATGGAAACCCTATTGTTGCAAAGGGCCGCCCAATGCGTTTGACATTCCTGGGAGCGGCGTCGACCGTAACGGGTTCGAAATATCTCCTGGAAAGCCATGGGAGCAGAATCCTGATCGACTGCGGTTTGTTCCAAGGCTTGAAGGCCTTGAGGCTCCTGAACCGTGAGCCATTATCTGTCGATCCCTCCACTTTGGATGCGGTGATTTTGACCCATGCGCACTTGGATCATACGGGTTATCTGCCGCGGCTCGTCGCGGACGGGTTCGCGGGACCGGTCTATTGCACGGCTGCGACCCGGGACCTTAGCAGGATTCTTTTGCTGGACAGCGCCGCCTTGCAGGAAGAAGAGGCCCGGCATGCCGCCAAGCACGGGTACTCCAGACATAACCCTCCCAAGCCCCTGTATACTTCCGATGAAGCCCTTGCCTGCTTCGGCCGGTTCCGGAGCGTACCTTGGCGCAAACCCCATCGCATCGAAGGAGGTTGGGAAATCGAATTCCGTAAAGCCGGGCATATCCTTGGCGCAGCTTCGCTTTTGATCAAAAGCGGGAGTGAATCCATCCTATTTTCGGGAGACTTGGGACGTCCCATGGACCCAATGCTCACATCGCCGGACGTTTGCCCCGTCGCTAACCATATCGTCGTGGAATCGACTTACGGTAATCGCAAGCATGAGGACATAGACCCGTCCGAAGCATTGCTGGGCGTGCTGGAACGGGCACTGTCCCTGAAAAGCGTCGTCATAATCCCCTCCTTCGCCGTAGGCCGTACCCAGAGCGTTTTGCATATGCTTTGGAGCCTGAAAGAAGCCGGTCGTCTTCCTGCTATTCCCATTTTCGTCGACAGCCCCATGGCCGCCGATGTGACCAGGCTTTACCTGAAGTACGCGGCGGACCATAAATTGGGAACCGCCTTGGCGCATAAGGTATTCGACCTCGCGCACTATGTGCAAACCCCGGAAGAATCGAAACAGTTGTCCGCGCGCAAAGGTCCCATGATCTTGATTAGCGCCAGCGGCATGGTTACCGGGGGCCGCATCCTCCATCATATGAAAGCCTTCGCCCCCAATCCGGATAACGCCATCCTGTTGGCCGGGTTCCAAGCCGAGGGCACCCGTGGAGCGCAATTGGCTGCCGGCGCGGAGTCGATCAAAATCTTCGGAAGCTATGTTCCCGTCAAAGCGAAGGTAGCCATGCTGCCCAACGCTTCGGCCCATGCCGATGCGGGGGAAATCCTGACCTGGCTCGGGTCTGCCGCCGTTGCCCCCCGCCGGGTGTTCGTAACGCATGGGGAGGCGGTCGCAGCCGCAGCCCTACGCGATCGAATCCAGTCCGAATTGGGTTGGGATGCCTATGTCCCGCGCTTAGGCGAGGCGGTTGAATTGGCCTCAGCGGCATCCGCGCTTCCCGTATCAATGGCTGAAGCCCGGTCCAAACCGTAAGCGGTCCGGATCGGGCCCTGCGGGCTTAAAGCAGTACCCGACCGAGAACCACCCCGTTCCAAAGTACGAACCGGATGCCCTGGGATTCGGTTCCATAGCGCCAGTTCCCGTACTGCGAGCGCGATAGCTTGGTGGCCTTACCATGCATATCCACCAGGATCAATTCGCCCTCTCCCCTATCCAATCCCCGGGGCAGTGAGATAATCCCGTTGCCGGCCAGAACCCTTCCCATGGCCGGATGCAACGCGGGACGAACGGCGATCCCGGATCCGGGCATGCCGGCTATCCATGCCGTGATGACTTTGATGGCATTGGTATCCGGCTCGAATGAGCCCAGCGGGGGCATGGCCATGCGTTCGGAAGTGAAATCAAGATCCTTCTGGTTGCGCATCTTCTGGCGGTAAAGGAGCACGGAACGATCCGGCCTCCCGGGAATGAGCAGGCCGGCGCTATCGATGGGAAAGGTGCCCTTGAGTTTCTGCTTTGTGAGATCCATATGCGCCTGCATATCATGGAAATCATAATCGAGGGTGACATCCAAAGTGGCTTGCGTCCCGATCCCTCGGCTACCATGGCATCCGGAGCAATTGGCGGCTATGTAGGAACGGGAGCGCAATTCCAAGCTTGCCGTGGTATCGTCCCAGCGGGCCCAACGCGGCGACTTGGCCAGGTCCGGAGCCGTCGAGCCGGGAGCGAGCGCCAAAACCCCCAGGTCGAAAAAATGCTGGATTTGATTGACGGCGGGATTCCCGTCCATGGGGCGATTGATTTGCGCCGTGAAAAAAGCCAGTACCGTGCGTCCACCCGTGCCCGCCACGCGATGGCAGGCCGCACATTGGGTCTTATCCGGATAGCGCCATTTCTTGAGGCGCGGGGCCTGGCCCACGCCCTTATCGTAAACCCTAACCGTGGCGTTGGCCCCGGTATCGGTCACCAAATCCGCATCGGTTTGATCGAGGCGCCAACGATAGGCCCACAGGAACCATTTCTCTTTCCCTCCCACCTTTTTCATTCCCGAGAATCGCGTTTCCACCAGGATACGCGATGCGGGATTTCCGGGAATGGTATCCACCGAGAAATTCTTGATTACCATGGCCCGTTCCGGATAAGCATAAGTATCGGCGGTGTCGTTGTAGATGACATGGGCCCCCTGGGGTACCGCGATATAACGTTGCTTGACGGCCCCGTCGGTCCAAAGGGGGGCATTCACGTTGAAGGGAACCACATCCGCGCTGATTTCCTTCTTGGGAAGGTCGGAATAAAATCCGGTTCCGGAAATAAGCTTAGGGATGGAATCGGAAATCGAGGGGTCGAAGAAGCGGTAGCCCACCGCCTTGCCCGAGGCCGCGTAAGCCGTGAAAATCAGGGTACCGTAAAAGGCGACCTTGCGAATGGTCATCATCATCCTCCGGAATGCGTACCGGACCCTTGCTTTGGGATCCTCGGAGACGCGGTGTAGCCCAGAAATTATCCGTTAGCGGGCACCGGGCATCGGCATTTGTTGTGCCATTTTTTCACTGCAGCCAATGAGGAGGGCTATTCGTCGGCGATTTCGGGGAGCAATGCGATGAATCGGCCCAAGATCAGGATCGTGAAGAGGAACCCCAAAAAGCCCTGGAACAAGGCGAGATACTTGATCCATCCGAAAGGGACGATATCGCCGTAGCCGATGGTCAGCTGCGTCGTGCCGCTGAAGTAATAACCGTCGAAAGGGGATTCCTTGAACGCGAGCATCCGGCCGCTCCGCCCCGCCACGCAATACATGAAGCCGAAGCAGACGATGAACTCGAGGTAGTTGATCATGGAGAGGAGGATGGTACGCACCGTATTCTCGATGTAGTAGTACCGCCAATTGATCTTCAAACGATCGAATAGGCTGATGTTCCCCGTGATCTGGATGATATCCAGGATCCTCCCGGCCATCAGGGCGACGAAGACGCCCGTGACCCATGGGTTCGTGCAGGTGGTTCCGAATACGATGGCGAGGGCTTCGATGCTGAACCAGGCTACCAGGTAGCCTTCCACCCGCCTTCCCCGTCTGCGCGCGGCCTCTAGCCGGGCCTCAACACTGGTATGCGCCGATTGGATGCGCACGCGGGTGGGCCCTATCAGCCGCTCCGGCGTCAGATGAGAGAGTAAATGGAAACCCCGCTCAATGAAGAAAGAGAGCGGACTGATGGCACGCAAGGTTTTCACCCGATCGGGATGGTGATTGAATACATGCTTTTCGGATTCGTCCATCTCGCGAGGCTCCCGTAAATTCAGATCGCTTTTGAAAATCGCTGGCCTACCGTCCCGGCGGAGACGGGATCAAGCGCTGCCGCGGCATGGCGGACGAAAGGCCAACCCTCTTCGGTGAGCCTAAGGATTCCGTTTTCCCATTCCACCCAGCCATCCTCGATCAGGGGTTCCATCTGCGAGCGGGAGTAGCGGATATAGTCTCCCAGGGCTCCGGGATTTCCTTCCGTATCCTCGAGCAATTCCGCGAAGTCGAGCCGGCCGTAGCACATCAGGGAATCGATGGCCGCACGGACCATGATGTCGCGGGCATTCATGTAATAGACTTTGGATAAAGGCGATTCGCCTTTGTCGACGGCCTCCAGGTATCCGTCCAGATCCTTCCGGTTCTGGCCGTATCCGTGCGTGAACTGGGAAATGGCCGAGGCCCCGAAGGCATAGACTTGGCCGGTATGGCGGAGCGAACAATACCCCTGGAAATTCCGGTGAAGCTCCGAAGCCGCCTTGGCCCTGGCCAATTCATCCTCTTTGCGGACGAAATGATCCATGCCGATGGGCTCGAATCCGTTCTCGCGGAAAAACCGGCGCGAGGCCCTGGCGATATTCAACCGCGTAGCGGCATCGGGCATGGGATACCGCTCCAGTGCCGATTGGTGCCCCTTGACCCAGGGAACATGCGCGTAACCGAAAGCGGAGATGCGGTCGGCTCCGGTTTCGATGGCGGTTTCCAGGGTCGCTTCGAACGATTCCGGGGTTTGCAGCGGCAGACCGTAAATCAAATCCAGGTTGACGCTGCCGATTCCGGATCCATGCGCTGCCGAAACCAGCTCCGCTATGGGATGGGCCGGCAGCCTGCGTTCCACCGCGGCCAGCACCTGCGGGCGGAAGTCCTGGATTCCCAAGGAAATCCGATTGAACCCCATGCCGGCGAGGGCTATCACGCGATCCGGATCCAATAAGCTTGGATCGCATTCGATGGCGATTTCGGCATTCGGGGCGATGAACCACTGGCGGCGTACCCGTCCCAGGAATTTGCGCAGCACAGGCATGGGAATGGCATTGGGGGTTCCCCCGCCGAAATGGATCTGGGTCACCTGACGTCGCGGATCGACGCACTTCGCCATCGCTTCCATCTCCTTTCCGATCCCATCCATATACGCCAGCACGCGGCTGCCGGGGGTGCCGATTTCCGTATGGCATCCGCAGAACAGGCAGCGGTGGGGGCAGAAGGGAATGTGGAAGTAGAGGGAGATGTTGGAGGGCTCGGTGCCATCGGCGTCGGCCAGCAGGGCCGCATAGCGCGAGGGGGAATCGTAGGGGATGAATGCGGTCGCGGGTGGATAGGAGGTATACCGGGGGGCGGGGCGTTCATACCAGGCGAGCCGGTCTGCGGACAGGGATTGGTTATTCGGCATGCCCGCATGCATATGCAAAGTATGTGCCTGTCGGTGGCGCCAAACGGAGCGGATCAAGAGGTCTGCTCCGCGCCAAAATGGCAAGGCAATACGGCAAAATGGCAGATCTGCAAACGGGATCCCATACGCCTCCTGACCGTATCTTTTTCGTGAAAGCACGGAGCAGCTCATGGTTTTTCCTCAAATCCCCCATATCACCTTCTTCAATGCCGCCCTTTTCGGCGGAATCCTTTTCCCCATCGCGGTCGGGTTGGGAAGCTCCTTTACGCATTGCGCAGGCATGTGCGGACCCATCCACCTCTTCCTCGCGGCCAAGGCGCCGGGAGGGGGCGGGCCATGGGCCTATCATGCGGGCAGGATCCTCGGCTACGGTATCTTGGGCGTTACGGTAGGCCTGCTGGGAAGCGCGATGGGAATGGTATCGGCAAAGGCCTTCCGCGACGGCGCAGGCATCGCCCTAATACTCGTTTACGCGGCCTTCGGGTTGGGATTGCTGGGCTGGGTACCCGCCAAGTTCACTGCGGAAAAACTCCTCGCCAAAGCGTTCCCTTCCCGGGCCTTCGGGAAACTTTCCGCGGATGGGGTAACACGTCCGGTACTCTTTTCCGCGGGATTGATGGCGAGCCTGCTCCCTTGCCCGAGCACACATGCCGTCCTGCTTTGGGGAATGGGACTGGCCAATCCCGTGGCTTCGGGGGCCGGTATGTTGGCATTGGGAATTTCGACCTTGCCGGTATTCGGCGTCCTCTCACGAGGTAATCGCGCGCTAACGGGAGGCTCGCCCGGGATGGCACGCGGTTCGCTTTCCTTTCCCGGACGGGTACGCGCAGGGTACCGCCACGGGCTGGGTGCGGTATTTCTTGGCATATCGGCCTGGAGGCTTTTCGCTTTATTCGCCGTCGGCAGCGCGGCATGCCATTGATTCGCAGGAGGAAGAGATGAACAACCAAAGAACACTGGAGCTTTTCATTATCGGCGGAATTCTCGGCATCGGCGCGCCGTGTGCGGTATTGATGGGGGTTCTCCATGGAGAGCGGACCGGGGCGATCGCCTACCCGAAAGTGAAGACGGAAGAGGTCTTCACGGTGGATTACAAATCCATCGTCATGGGCTCGCCCGAAGACGAGGAGCACGGCAAGACCCTGTTCCAAAACAACTGTATGGCATGCCATGGCGCGATGGCGGACGGAAAGGGACCCGCGGCTTCGGCGCTCACCCCTCCCCCGAGGAATTTCCTGGACCCGGACGCGCGCTGGACGCGCAGCCGCGAACCCAAGGACATCTACCAGACCCTGAGCGAAGGCAGCCCAGGCACGGCCATGGTGGCTTTCTCGGCCATGCTCAGCGTACAGGATCGCTGGGCCCTCGTGCATTACCTGGGAAGCCTGCCGGGCGTGCAGGGCAAATTCCATCCCGTCGATGAAGCCATGGCTTCGGCTTGGCGCCCGGAAAAGAAGCTCTGATGTCGGTCCTGATCGTACTCATCGCCGTATCCCTGGGATTGGCCGCCGGGTTCACCTGGCTCTGCCTGCTCTCCATCCGGGGCGGCCAATTCGACGACCTGGAAAGCCCGCGCTGGCGCGTCCTTTTCGATCGTCCCGAAGAAACCCAAGTCCTGTCAGCGTTCCCGATCACTGCACCCGTAGCGAGGAATTCCGATGCTCCGCATTAAATACGACGACAAGATAACGCGCATGTTCCTGATCGCATGCCTGGTCTGGGGCGTGCTGGGCATGTCGGCCGGCCTATGGCTGGCTTTGGAACTCGCCAGTTGGAAATTCAACCTGGGCCTGCCCTATATCAGCTTCGGACGGTTGCGCCCGCTGCATACCAACGCGGTGATCTTCGCGTTCGGGGGGAACGCCATCTTCTGCGGCGTCTATTATTCGACGCAGCGCCTGCTCAAGGCGCGCATGTTCAGCGACGTGCTTTCGCGCATCCACTTCTGGGCCTGGCAGGCGATAATCCTGGTCGGCGGCATCGGGTTCCTTTTCGGCATCACGCAAGGAAAGGAATATGCGGAATTGGAATGGTCCTTGGACCTGGTGCTGGCGCTGGTTTGGGTCGTTTTCGCCATCAACTTCTTCGGAACCGTGGCCCGCCGCCGCGAGAAGCATTTGTACGTAGCCCTTTGGTTCTACATCGGCACCATCATCACCATCGCGGTACTGCATATCGTGAACGGGCTGGCCATCCCGGTATCGCTCACCAAAAGCTATCCCGTTTACGCCGGGGTCCAGGATGCTTTGGTGCAATGGTGGTATGGCCATAATGCGGTAGGCTTTTTCCTCACCACCCCCTTTCTGGGGCTCATGTATTACTTCGTGCCCAAGGCCGCCGAGCGCCCGGTTTATTCCTACCGCCTTTCCGTCATGCATTTCTGGGCCTTGGTGTTCTTGTACATCTGGGCGGGTCCGCACCATCTCCATTACACCGCCCTTCCCGATTGGGCGCAGGACCTGGGCATGGTCTTCTCCGTAATGTTGCTCGCGCCTTCCTGGGGCGGTATGCTGAACGGTCTGCTTACCTTGCGCGGGGCTTGGCATAAGCTGCGTACTGATCCCATCCTCAAATTCTTCGCGGCATCCATCACCTTTTACGGCATGGCCACCTTCGAAGGACCCTTGATGTCGATCAAGTCCGTGAACGCGCTTTCCCATTACACCGAATGGACCATCGGCCACGTGCACTCCGGCGCCATCGGATGGGTCGGCCTGCTCGTATTCGGGATGATCTACTGGCTGGTGCCGCGCATGTGGCGTACGCCTCTGCACAGCCAAGCCCTCGCCAACGCGCACTTCTGGACGGCCTTGGTGGGCATCCTATTCTACGTCGTATCCATGTGGATCGCCGGCATCACGCAAGGACTGATGTGGAAGGAATTCACGAACGAAGGGGTGCTCGCATATCCCAACTTTCTCGAGATCGTCACCAAGATTATCCCGCTGTATTGGCTCCGCGCCTTCGGGGGAAGCCTCTACCTGGGCGGCCTGCTGGTCATGGTCTATAACGTCGCCCGCACCATCCGTTCCGCGCCGGCCTTCCAGGACGAAGAAGCCATGGTACCCGAGGCCCCCGCCGTTCCGGCACATGCCGCCCCGGTGGCCCAGTATTGGCACGCAGTATTGGAAGGGCGCCCGTTCGCCCTCGCCATCCTGACCACCGTGGTCATCGCCATCGGCGGCATCGTGGAAATGGTCCCGACTTTCCTGATCGAATCCAACGTCCCGACCATTACTGCCGTGAAGCCCTATACCCCGCTGGAGCTGGAAGGACGCGACATCTACGTACGCGAAGGCTGTTACAACTGCCACTCCCAGATGGTCCGGCCCTTCCGCGACGAGGTGGCCCGCTACGGCGACTATTCCAAGCCGGGGGAGTTCGTGTACGATCACCCTTTCCAGTGGGGATCCAAACGCACTGGTCCGGATTTGCATCGCATCGGCGGCAAGTACAATAACCTGTGGCACTTGCGCCACCTGGACGATCCCCGTCTCACTTCGCCCGGCTCGATCATGCCCGCCTATAGGTTCCTGTTGGAAAGCAAACTCGATCTGTCCCTTACCCCCAACAAGATTCGCGTGATGCGCCAATTGGGCGTGCCCTATGCGAAAGAAGTCGAAACGGAATGCCGGACCCAAGCCCAGACCCAAGCCCGCAGCATTGCGGCGGATTTGGAAAAAGACGGAGTGAAAGGCATGGCGGATAAGGAAGTCATCGCCCTCATCGCGTACCTGCAACGCTTGGGCACCGATATCAAGTGGCGCGAAACCGGCCCCGCGGCCGCCTCCATCCAAGCCCCAGCCCCTGCCCCAGCCGTGGCCGCGACAGCCACAACCTCCACCCATCCCTCGAAAGGAGCGGGCATATGATCCGCCTCGTCATGGAGCGGTCCGGACTCACCCTCTGGCCCGTGCTCTCGTTCGTCATCTTCCTTGTCTCTTGCGCATTGATGTTGGCGTGGCTCTACCGTCCCGGTGCCGCTCCGTTTTACGGGCGCCTCGCCCGCATGGCCTTGGGCGAAGACCGCACCGATGCGGAAAAGGAGGGCTGAACCATGGAAGAGAAAGACAAGATCCTGGAAACCCACCAGGACAACGACGGCATCCAGGAGTACGATAATCCCCTGCCCGGATGGTTCCTGTACCTGTTCTACGGGTGCGTTCTGTTCGCAGGGCTATACGCCCCGTATTATGTCGGTTATTCCCACGCCATGGCCACGGCCGGCGGCGGCGGCGCGAACCTGAGCGCGAGCGGCGGCGATTACCTGGCTTCCGTCCGGTTGGAAGAGGCTGCCCGCGCGGCCGCGCCCACGGTTGAGCTCAAGGGCGCCGACCTTATCGGCTATCTCAAATCCCCGGCATCCGTTTCCGGAGGTGAGACGGTATTCAAGGCGAATTGCGTGGCATGCCATGGTGACCAGGGCCAGGGTGTCGTGGGCCCCAACCTGACGGATCCGTTCTGGCTTCACGGCGGTAGCCCCCAAGCGGTTCTGGCTTCGGTTTCCCATGGCTATCCGGATAAAGGCATGCCGGCCTGGAAGAACGTGCTGGGTTCCGAGAAAGCGCGCATGGCCGCCGCTTACGTCATCAGCCTCAAGGGCCGCACCGTCTCCAGCCCCAAAGCGCCGCAGGGGGATAAAGAGCCGTGATCGCCCCCATTCCGGCCGGGTGGATGAAACCTGAGCCCGAGCCCACTGGATCCTCCCGTACCGGGGAAATACAGGGCACGATTTCCGCTGAAGGCGGACGGGTGTGGCTGTATCCCCGGGAAATCGGAGGAAGGTTTACGCGCGCGCGCCGATGGGTGGCCTGGTTCCTATTGGCGGTTTACCTGGGAGTGCCCTGGATCCATTGGCGCGGCGAACCGCTCATGGAAGTCGACTGGTTCGGCCGTAAGCTTTCCTTGGCGGGGTATTTCTTCTGGGCCAAAGACATCCCGCTCTTCATCCCGGGCTTTTTCGCAGTGGTGCTCGTGGCCATCCTCGCGACGGCGCGCCTCGGCCGCATCTGGTGCGGCTGGGCCTGCCCGCAAACCGTTTTCCTGCAATTCCTTTTCGCGCCCATCGAACGCCTTATCGAAGGCAAGGCCTCGCAAAGGAAAAATCGCGACGCGGCCCCTGTCGACTTTCCATGGATTTGGCGCAAGGCGTTAAAGCATGCCGTGTTCTTGTCCATCTCCTGGTGGATCGCGAATACCGCTCTCGCCTATTTCTGGGGCATCGATAATATGATCTACGCGATCGGGCACCCCTCGGCCCGCAATCTGCCCGGCCTCCTGCTGGTGCTGGCTTTCACCGGAGCGTTCTATTACATCTTCGCCTTCTTCCGCGAGCAGGCTTGCATCATGCTCTGCCCCTACGCGCGTTTCCAGTCCGTCCTCTTCGACGAACGCACTTCCCTGATTGCCTATGACGAAAAACGCGGCGAGGCCAGGGGCAAAGGACCCAAGGGCGACCGTACGGGCCTGGGGGATTGCACCGATTGCCGTCAATGCGTACTGGTCTGCCCCACCGGCATCGACATCCGCATGGGCCAGCAAATGGAATGCATCGGGTGCGCCCGCTGCATCGACGCCTGCGATCGCACCATGACGGCCTGGAAGAAGCCGGCCGGATTGATCCGCTACGCGTCCCTGAGCGAGCTGCAGGGGAAACCCTTGGACGGTAAGCCCTGGAGAATCCTGGCTTACGCGGGACTGGCTTGCTCGATGGCGACCGTCTCCGCCGGATTGCTTGCCGCTCGACCCGCGATCTCGGTCGATCTCATGCGCCGGGGCCAAAGTCCCTATGAAACGGTCGCGGGCGATTCCGTGAAAAACACTTACACCTTGGTGCTCCGGAACAATGGTTCGCATCGCCGGGTCATGCGCCTCGCTTTGGGCGTGGGCGCTGCCGGATCCACGAATTGGGACGGCCGGGAATTCGCCCTGGCCGGCGGCGCCACCTCAACGGTGCCGGTGGACATTACCGTGCCCGCGGCGGGATTCGCCCGGGGCAGGTATGATGCGGCCCTGTCCCTGACCGGACCGGGACTATCCGAAACCCTCCCCATCGGCCTCGCAGGCCCATGGGGGCGGTGAAAGGATTCAGGATGTCCGTTATAGCCTCTCCTTCCGCACCTCGCGGGTTACCTCCGTGGATTATCGCCCTGGGAGCCTTCATGGCCATCGTATTCGGCGCCAACGGGATCCTGATTTGGCTCTCCTCGCACGGACGCCACGATTTGGTGCGGGCCGACTACTACGATGCGGGGCTGCAACAGGACAGCCTCATCGCGCGCTCCGCACCTGCGGGATCGATGGGTTTGCGGCGGGAAAACGGGGATTGGGTCGTGGACGCGGAAGGGAAAGCGATCGAAGCCACCGCCTGCAAATTGCATTTCTACCGGCCCGACGACGGCCGCGCCGATATGGAAATCCACCTGCGGCCCGGAGCGGGCGATCAATTCTCCTGGCGCGCCACCGCACCGGACGCCAAGCGCGGTAAGTGGATCGTTACCGCGGTATGGGAGAGCAAAGGGGCCATCGTGCGCGAATCCTCGAGCGAATACTTCGCCGGAGAATGAGCATGGTGGTATCCCAATCCGGCCAGGACAACAAGCTCCCCGTCCCTGCCGCGCAATCGTGCGGTCATTGCGGCCAGCTCCTGTTGCACGGCGCCATCCGCGATGCCGACGAAGCCGCATTCTGCTGCGAAGGCTGCCGCGAAGTGCATGCTTTCCTTTCCGGCCCGCGTTGGGAACCGTACCGCGGCCTGATGCAACAGGAAGGCCGCAATGCTCCCCGCGCCTTTATCGGGGAAGCCTACCGGAGGGCCCTCGCCGGACTCTCGGATGCAAAAGTTCTGGAAGGTCTGGGTCGCTGGCACGGACGCAAGCATGCCGTGACGTTACGCGCCCGCGATGTCACCTGCGCGGGTTGCGGCTTCCTGGTGGAAGCCCTCCTCCGGGAAATTCCGGGGCTCCACGCCTTCGAAGTCGATTTCATCCACGGCGAAGTTTATCTCGAGTATGCTGCCGAAGAGACCGGCTTGGTCGTAATCCTGGAAAAGCTTGCGCGCTTCGGGTATCCCATGGAGCCCCTGGAGGGAGAGTCCGGGGTGAGACCCGTCACCGATCGCGCTACCCTTTATCGCATCGCCGTGGCCGCCTTCGGCTTTGCGAATACGATGGCATTCTCCGCCGCCGTTTACCTGGGATGGCTTCGTAACATGCCCGCAACATGGGTACGCGGTTTCGGACTGGCGGGGCTGGGAGCCGCCCTGCCTGCCATTCTCTACAGCGCCCAGCCCTTCTACGCGGGGGCATGGCGCGCCTGGCGCGCGCGGCGCTTCAATGTCGATTCGACCGTAACCTTGGGGATACTGGTTTCCTTGGCTTCGACCCTGCATTCCGCATGGACCGGAGGCGGGGGGAATTTTTCAGATTCCCTCGCCGGATTGATTTTCTTCCTGCTGGCCGGCCGATGGGCGGTACGGCGATTCGAAGCGGGCCTGGCTCTGGAAGGCCGTTGGTTCGAACGCTTGGCCCCGAACCGGGTTTCCCTCCGCCGCGCGGGTGAAAGCCTGCGTCTTTCCCTGGCGGAAACCCAAGCAGGGGATAGCGTGGAAGTGGGTTCGGGAGAATATGCACCCGTGGACGGCATCCTGGAGACCGACGAGGCCTGGATGGATACCAGCCTGCTTACGGGCGAAAGCCGCGCCAGGCGTTTTCGCTTCGGCGATCGCATCTTCGCCGGGTATCAGAACCTGAAAGGAAAAACTGCGATCCGCCTCAACGGGCCCGGCGGTAACACCCGGATTGCCGGATTGCGGCGCGACTTGGCCGCCTTGGCCGCGGGCCGCGGCCCCGTACCCGACGGATCCGGTATTGTCGCAAAGTACTTTACCCTGGTGGTAGCCGCTTGCGCTGCAACGGCATTCCTGTTTCACCTTCACGGCGGATTGGCGGCCGCCTTGGAGATCTCCGCCAGCGTGTTCATCATCTCCTGCGCTTGCGCTTTGGCCTTGGCGACGCCGATAAACCGGGGTTTAGGCCTCAAGCGTGCGCGCGCCCTCGGATTCCACTTCCGGTCGCAGGCCGCATTGGAAGCGCTGCGCGGCGTTAAGTGCGTTCTCTTCGATAAAACCGGGACGCTGACCTTTACGCGCCGGTCGGTGGCCGGCTGGGACTGGCAAGGACAATGGCGCGAAAACCCTTCCCTGCAGGCCGCATCCTTGCTGGGGTTAAAGTCGCTGACGGCAGGCTCACTTCATCCCATCAGCCTTTCGGTCTATACGGCCCTGGAAACCCTATCAGCTTCCGGGCTCGCAGCCGAAGGCATCCGCGAGATTCCACATTTCGGAATCCTCGGCCGCGTTCCGGATGGGAACGGCGCACGTGGGGAATTCCTGCTTTGCCGCTACGGCGCCTGGAACCAGGGCGAAGGTCCTTTTTCAGACACCGGTTACCCAGTACCTGAAAACGCGGAAGGTCTGCCTGCTGCCGACGCATGCCTATTCGTATCAGGACGGCTTGCCGCCTTGATACGCTTCACCGAAGAGATGAAACCGGATGCCTCCGGTTTGGTGGCGGCGCTGGAAAAGCGGGGCATTCAGGTTGCGCTGTTGTCGGGAGACAATTCGGATAAGGTGGGAAGTTTCGCAACGGCTTGCGGTATCCAGGATTGGCATGCCTCCCTTGCTCCGGAAGCCAAGCGCGCCCTCGCCGATGGCTACCGGAAACGGTACGGCATGACCCTGTCCGTTGGAGATGGGTTCAACGATAGCCTGCTGTTCGGCGCCAGCGACATGGCCATGGCCGTAGCCGGCGGCGCCGCCGATCGGCTCGAAGGCGTGGATATCCTCTCCGCGGGGGATAAACCGGCCGCCTTGGCGGGCTTGTTCCGGATTGCCGACGGGGTTGCGCGCGGCGTCCGCCTCGGGTATTGGGCTTCGGGGATCTACAATGCCGCCGCCATTGCCGCGGCCCTGGCAGGCTGGGTAACCCCTTTGTTCGCCGCCGTGCTGATGCCGTTGAGCGGCCTGTCCCTTTGCTTGATCGCCTATCTTTCCATACCCGCAGAAGCCGAAGACAAGTGGAAAGCCGATGCCGCGAGTTTGCATAACAAAGGAGGATCCTTATGAAGTGCCCGAAATGCTCCCAGGCGATGGAACCGCTGAACGTAAACGACATCATCGTGCAGCGCTGCACCCAATGCTACGGTATCTGGTTCCACGGGATTTCCCATAAGGAGCTCAAGAAAATCCACGGCTCCGAGGCCATCGACATCGGCTACGAAGAAAACAGCCGGGTATTGGACAGACTGAAGGGAGTCGCCTGCCCGGAATGCGGTAAGACGATGCAGCGCGTCGCCGACACCTTCAAACCGCATCTCCATTACGAAGCCTGCCCCTCCCATGATGGGTTCTTCTTTGATGCGGGCGAGTTCCGCGACTTCAAGAAGGAGAGCGTGTTGGACTTCTTTAAGGATCTCTCGTGGTATTTCCGTAAACGAGGCGACGGCGCATAATGCGCCGGACGGCCCCGGGAATGACCCACACTACAAGTCCAGCCGTCGCCGAAGCAAGGCTCGCAACGCTTCCGTAGGCGCGCTCTCCAGTGCCTTGACCTGGTGTTGCCTCGCTATTTCGATATTCCCCGCCCGCCGATTCAGATCACTGAACACGGCTTCCCACAAATAAAACCCTGACATCCGGGAAGTCGGCAAAAGCCCTTCCAACACGGAGAGTCCAGCCTCTGCGCCCTGCCATTCCGCCATCGCCACCGCTTTGTTCAAAGTGTGCAATGGGGATGGCGAGATGCGTTCCAACATTGCATAGAGGTCGACGATTTCCTTCCAGCGGGTTTCACCGAACGAAGGAGCCAGGCAATGTTCGGCGGCGATACCCGCCTCCGCATGGAAGCGCGAGAAGGTCTCCCCTACCGCTCCGCGGGCCAGCCACTCCAATCCGATGCGGATCCTACCTTCATCCCACAGGGAGCGATCCTGCTCCTCCAGCAGCAGTAGCCCTCCGGCTCCATCCATGCGCCCCGGCAAGCGCGCGGTATGCAAATGCATAAGGGCCAGCAGGGCGAAGGTCTCGGACCGCGCCCCAACCGGATGTTCCGCCAGCAGAGCGGTCAAACGGATAGCTTCTTCGCAGAGCTCGTTCCGGACGGCCTGTTCCGGATGCGAAGAAAGATACCCCTCGTTGAAAAGCAGGTACAGCACATCCAGGACTCCCGACAGCCTGTTCCCTAGCGTTTCCAAAGGCGGCGTTTGCAATTCCGCTGAACCCTCGCTCAGCCGTTCGCGTGCGCGTGCCAGGCGCTTGTGCACATTCGCCTCCGTGGCGAACAACCTGAATCCGATTTCAGCTGTACTGAATCCGCAAAGCGTTTTCAGCGCCAGGACGAGTTGGGATTCCCTGGGAATGGTTTCGTTGCAGCAGATGAAGAGCATCCGCAGCATGTCATCTTTGACTTCACCTGAGAAATGGGCCGTCGCCGGAGGGATCCCTCCCCCATCGAAACCATCGGCCGCATTTTCGAGGATCCGGGATCGGCCGCCTTGCTTGCGCAAATCGCCCAGCATCTGATTGTGCGCCACCGTGTATAGCCACGCTCCGGGATCCCCGGGAAGCCCTTCGGCGGTCCAGACCCGGAGCGCGGCCATGAGGGATGCCTGTACGGCATCTTCCACCAACTCGATGTGCCGTACCCCGGCCTTTCGCGTGAGTATGGCTACCAAGCGACCATATTCATGGCGGAAAAAATGCTCTACCAGGCCGGGAGCGGTCAGTGGGTGGCCATCTCCCGGATCTCGATGCTCGATCCCGGCATCATCAAACCGGGGCTCTCCTTCGCAACCTGAAGCGCCTTTTCATAACTCTCGGCCGTGATAATCATGTACCCGCCCACGATCTCCTTCGCTTCAACGAACGGGCCGTCGGTAACCCCCGAGGCCGTCAGGATCTTGCCCCCGGGTTTCAAGCCGCCTCCGATATCCAGGATATTTTCTTTGAACTTGTCCTTCCAGGCATTGAAAACGGCGAACATTTCCTGCATTTGCGCGGGAGAAGGCTGGCGTTTTTCCCCACCGGGCTGGCTGCGTTGGATGCACATGTACTTCTGGATAGGCATGGTTCTATTCCTTTGTTTAAACGCCGGCCGCTTGGCTGGCACCCTAAAGACGCGCCAGGAAGGTCGGATTGGACACTTTAAACCTAATTTCTTCCGGAAAATGTCGGGTATCCTCCTGTCCGCTCGTCATTTGGGTAATCAGGCCTGAAATCGGTTCCCTTTTTCCTGAAAACCGCGATCACGCGCGTATGCCCCATCATGAAGGCAGGGCATATCAACACCCTGCACGGAATCAACCGCGATGGTTCATGAATGGTTTACTTCAAGACCTCAACGCTCGCTTTCAGGGAAGGCGAGGACCTGAGGATTTTCCCTTTGGCGTCGTAGAGCTCAAGGGAAACCCTTCCCGTTTTTTCAATTCCGTAGTGAAGGATGGCATTCCCATTCACCTTGTTCAGGGTCATCGATTTTGAATATCCGGCTTTTGGATAACCCATATTCACGACGGAGCCGTTGGTATAACGAGCCAGGGTGAACCCCGCAGTGCCGCTGGCGTATCCACCGACGACTACGATTTCCCCGCCTTTTTGCAGAGCCAAATCCGTGGGCGTGTTATCGCCCGCGCCGAAATTGGTGAATATTTTGCCGCCGATTCCGAAACTGGAGTCCAATCCGCCGTCCGCAAGGTAACGCACCAGGCCGTATCCCAGTAATGGGCTGGAGGCGACCTGGCCGGTGAATCCGCATACGAGGATTTTCCGTCCGACTGGATGAGCGACGAAGCCGGTTTGTCCCGGGATTTGCCCAGGATGTCGGTGGTGTCGATCCCATCCATGCTGAAGCTGCTGCCCAAAACGCCGTGGGAGTTGAAACGCAAGATCGCGAAGTTATAAGGATTGGGCGACGCTTCGGCCAGCATGATGATTTTTCCGCCGGTTTGAATCGAGAGGCCGGTGCCGTTTTGCAATCCCTGATTCACGGTGACCATGCCCGCCGTGCCGAAAGTGGAGTCGATCGCTCCATTCGCCGTATAGCGCGCCAAAGCGATGCCAACTGGTGCTTTTCCCCCTGCCACGATTTTGCCGTCGGCTTGCAATGCGAGTGAAGTGAGCTCGGAAGCGCCGCCGCTGAAAACGGTGGTTACCACCCCGCCCGTTCCGAAGCCGGTATCGATGCCGCCGGTGCTGTCGAATCGCGCCAAGGTGAAACATTTCACGGTACCGGAGGTGGAAGTCCCTCCCAGGAGGATTTTTCCATTAGGCTGGAGAGCCATGGACCCGGCGCCCGAGATAGCGGTTCCAATGGTTCTGACCGCGATGCCATGGGTGGCGAAACCGCTGTCCACCGTGCCGTCCTTATTGTACCGCACCAGGGAAAAACCCAAAGTGGTTCCGAATCCGGCGCCGGCGACCAGGATTTTGCCAAATTATTCACTTTTACCCATGCCGTGAATTAAATTCATTCATAGAATGGATAATTCTAGAAAACGGCTCCAATCCAATCTGTTGATCCGCGGCATGAAAGCCATGCCCGTGGTGCTGGTGACCGGAGCCCGGCAAACCGGCAAAACCACCTTGGTGCGGGATCTCTTGCAAGGTCCCACGCGTCGTTACCTCACCCTGGACCGGATGGAAATCCTGGAACAGGCGCGTGCGCATCCCGATTCGCTGGTCCAGGAAACCCCGCTGACCTTGGACAAAGTACAGCGTGAACCGAAACTGTTGCTGGCCATCAAACGCAAGGTGGATGAAAACCGCAAGGCGGGAATGTTCCTGGTCACGGGTTCGGCCAATCTCAGCTTGATGCATACGGTTTCCGAGTCCTTGGCAGGAAGAGCGCTCTATCTGGAGTTACCCGCATTTTGCCCGGTGGAATGGGAATCGGAAGCACCGGACGTACTCGCGCCCTTGGACAAGCTATTCCAGGCCGATTTTCGGAGCAAGGATTGGCCGACGGACAAGGGAAATTGGCGGTCCTGGTTGTTGCGGGGCGGGTTCCCTCCGGCGCTCAATATGGATTCACCCGAGGATCGGGACCTTTGGTTTTCCGGATACGTGCAAACCTATCTCGAAAGGGATCTCCGCGATCTGGCCAACATTACGGATCTGGCCCCCTTTCAGAGGATGATGCGACTAGCCGCACAACGTACGGGCAAGCTCCTGAACCAAAGCGATCTGGCCAGGGACATGGATTTGCCCCAACCGACAGCCCACCGGTATTTCAACTTGTTGGAGACCGGCTACCAAATCACCCGGATTCCGGTTTACGCCACCAACCCCGTGAACTCGCTGGTCAAGGCCAAGAAACTTTTCTGGAACGATTGCGGATTGGCCGCCTGGCTGGCGCAAATCGGATCGGAGCGGGGAGTAACCGAAAGATTCGACAACGGCCATTGGTTGGAACAGGCGGTGTTTCAAACTTTGCAAACCTGGAAAAGCCTGGATCCGATCAAGCGGCATATTTACTACTGGCGCAATCGCCAGGGACGGGAGGTGGACTTCGTGCTGGAGCAACAGGGGAAGCTCGTGGCGCTGGAAATCAAAAGCGCGAATACCGTAGGGCCTCGGGATATGGAAGGACTGACGGCATTCCGTGAAGCTTTAGGGAAGAAGAAGACGTTGGTGCGATCGGTGGTGTTGTACGGGGGACAGGAAGCGCGCGGGCTGGGGGACGAGTGTTGGGCGCTGCCGTGGGGGTGGATGTTTCCCGGATAGAATCCTCCGTTGTGCTTGACGGCAGTCGCGTGAGGACCAAATGTCAGGAGGGGTTCACCGCCTGAAAATCCTTCCACGGAGATCGACTATTTTCTCCCCTGCCCGGTAAAGGCCGGGTATCGCGCGCGCGCGCGACATCGCCTGGAGGGGCTCCCCGACCCTGCCCGGGGCGATTAAGGCGGTGGTCTCCTCCAGGCCCACACCATGATGCGTCACCGTCCCCCACATCATATGCTGCACGACGTCTTCGGGAGAATTCTTCGCGATGACCTGCCCGCTGCGCGGCATTTCAAGCCTCTTCCGGTTGTGGTAATGATTGTACGCGATTTCCCAGGTGGGCATCGCCTCGGTTCCCGTCACGTTGCCGCCGCATAGATCCGCCGGGGCCTTGGCCCCGAGCACGTATTGGGCGTGGAATTCCAGTCCTTCCAGCAGGCGGTTGCCGAAAAGGGAGTAGAGATCGACGCCCTGGTGCCATGCGACTTCGGCGGTTTGGATCAGGCCCCCGAATCCATGCTGCACATGGCGCAAGTCGCGGCAGGTCTCCTGGGATAGGCCATTCCGGTAGACCTTTTGGCCGTACCAGAAAGTCACGATGTCCTTCGCCAAGGAAGGATCCGGTTTCACGGGAACCGGACCATCCGAAGCGTCGTAGATGTAGGCCGGAGTCCGCTTCTTGTAGCGCGCCACGGACGCGTCGAAAAGCCTCTGGTTGTCATCGAAGACCGCGAGGCAGATCATGACTTCGATCATGACCGCGTCCCAATTGCCGTTGAATCCGTACTTCGCGAAGCTTTCAATGAGCGGGAGGTAGGCCGTATTCATGGTACGGGAGAACTTGTCGATTTGGCTCTTGTCCCACTGCGGGTAGGTATAGCGCAGGATTTCCGCCGCGCGGATGAAGCCGCCGCCGGTCCAACCGATTTGCAAGGGCGCATTCGATCCGGCGTGGCCGGTCACGGTATTGGCGTAGGCATCGAGAATCCCGGCGCATTTCTGCGCGTAACGGACGTCGCCGGAAATGGCCCACAGCAAGGCCTGCGTGTATGCCGCATGCGAATCCTCGGTTTCCTGGGCGCAGCCAAGATCGGCCGATCCGCCCGATCCGCAGGAGATTACCGCGCGCGGGGACGCTTTGTAGTTGAGAGACCCGTAGCCGGAGGCTTTCATCTTATCGAAGGCGCCTTTCCAGGGCTGTAACCCGGCCGCTACCTGACGTTTCATGAAGTCCAGTTCGAACTTGTCGTTGAGCAAGCCCGGATGGGCGAAGGCGGCCTCCGCCGCCGTAGGAACCAGTATCGCCGCGATAACCGTGAGTATGATTTGCAGGCGCATAGGCGGAACTCCCCGGTGTGCGCTATGTATTCCCCCCGGAATGCCACCGATACCGTGATAATAGGGTGGACCAGGGGAACATCCGCGATTGCGGATCGCCCTTTTTCCGGACGAGGATGGATTCCCGGATTCCACTGATTTCAGGAATTACCTGGTGGAAGGATCCTAACCCCTCATTTTCAGCGAAAGACCCTGGATTTCCTTCCCGCTTTTCCTCGCAGCCGCCTCCCTTCGATATCGTAGAACGGCACGTCGAAGGGCGACAGGCGGTTCCGCGCGGCTGCTCCCCCGGGTATGGGCGGCGAATTGACGGCGACCGGTCTGGAATCGGAAGGCGGGAGTTGCCGTAGGCCCCAAGCCTTGTTGGGCTGAGGCCCGAGCATCAGTTCCAATTTCCCGCCCGCCATGAATTGCCGATGGTAGAACCAACTGTTATCGAGCGGCTGACCGTTCAGCGTGGCGGATTGGATGTACATGTTGGCCGCGGAATTGTTTTGGGTGACGATCAGGAATTCCCCTCCGGGATAATATTTCTTGTCCAAGGCGATGCGGACGGTATCGAAGATGGGGCTGCTGATATCGTAGATGGGATCGCTTCCGCAAGTGCCCTGCACCGCGAACAATCCGATAGCCATCAAGGCGCTGATGCCTCCCATCTGGCCCTGGTCCTCATCGTGTCCCCCATAACCCAGGTCGGGCGTTACGCCTTCGTAGGTCTTTTCCTTGACCTGCCGCACCCAGTACTGGGTCAGCCAGGGTTTACCGACATAGTTGAAAAGATGGGCGTTGGAGCAACTGGGCTGGTTGGAATAGTTGATGGTCCTGGAAACGAAATTGCCCGGGACCGCCAAACGGAAGGCGGAATCCAGTTTGTCGGCAAAAATATCCGGGCCGCCCATCAACTCCGCCAGGCGATTGACGTCATGGGAAGTGAACCAGGTCGCTTGCCACGAGTTGGATTCTATATACCCGATTCCGGACCCAGGGTTGGTATCCAGCCAGGTGCCATCGGCATTGCGGGGGAAGATGAATTTGTCCTTGGCGTAATACAGGTTCTGCCAGCCTTTGGATCGCCGCATGAACTCCGCGTAGTCGGCAGTCAGCCCCAGCTTCTTGGCCATCTGCGCCGCGCACCAATCCTCGAAGTTATCCTCCAACGTCATGCCCGCTTGGCCGGGAAGCCATCCGTTCCGCACGTAGAAGTCGTTGATGCCCATGATCCAACCCACGGAAGCATCCTTTTTGATCTGTTGGAAGGCGGACATGGGGTCGAATGTATATGCGCCCTTCTGATAGGCCGCCGCCACGAGCATGCTCACGGGGGCGCCCCGCATGATCTTGGTGAAACCGCCGGCATTGGGTCCCCGGTCCATGGTGCCGCCCAGCTTGCCGAACTCCAGCATCGCGTTGGCGAAATCGTCCAGCACCCCTGGCCATGCCAGGCCCCAAAGGGTATTCAGGTTCCATTGGGTCAGCCAAAAGGCGTCCGAATTGTAATAATGGGATTTAGCCTTGCCGTCCGGACCCATCGGCAAGGTCCGCACCTTGAGGACATTGTCATTTCCGCCCTGGCCATTGGTATAGTCCGGTATGGAACCATCGACGTCATCGACCATTTGCCGCCCCAGCAGCACATGCCACAGGTCCGTATAGAACTTGACTCTTTGCTCATGCGTTCCGCCTGAGACCTGAATCTTCCCCAGCATGCGGTTCCATTCCGCGCGCGCCGCAATTTTCACCAAATCGAAATCCCAATGTACCACCTCGGCCGCCAAGTTCTTGCGGGCATTGGCTATGCTCGTGAAGGAGAGTGCCGCTTTCATCTGCACCACCTCTCCCGCGGCCACGCTGTCGTAAGAAATGTAGCCGGAGTTCCCGAAGGCGGTGGGATAAGAGACAAGCCGGGAAAACGGCTTATCCAGTTGGATCACGAAAAATATCCGGACGGACTTGGGTCCGCCCCATTTCCCATCGGTTCGATCAAAGTACCCTTCGATCTCCGCGGCACCGACGCGCGTTATCGAGCCGTTGCGCATGTTCGCCGGACCGACCAATCCGCTCAAGTTGAGAATGATGTCCGCCCGGCCCCGATCCCGGAAGGTGAGGCGGTGGAACCCTACCCGTTTGGTGGTCGTGAGCTCCACCCCGATCCCGTATTTGTCCAGGAAAAGCCGATGGTAACCCGGATCCACGACTTCGGTGGCGTGGCTGAAACCGGATTTCCAACCGGCCTCGCCTTGGTTAACATCGAAGTTACCGCCCGTGGTCGGCATGACGCACATCCCCGTGGTCATCCAATCATGCAGGTGGCAAAATCCCAAGGCCTCGGTCAGGCTGTAGTTGTACCCGCCCCCGCCCTGTTCGCCGTTTTTGGTATGCGGCGTCAGCTTCACCATGCCGAACGGCATGGCCGCCGGTGTGCTGAAAAACCATCGGCCTACGTTCGTTTCGATCCAGGGATCCACCAGGTCGACATAGTCTTCGACCGCGTTGGCGAAGGAGCAACCGATGAGAAGAACCAAGGATAGCCACCGCATGGAACCAAAGTAGGGCGTACGGGGAATGCTTGTTGCTGAGACAAAGATTGCGCAGGGGCAATTCGTTCTCCGCCGAGAACGTGATCACTGCTTTTCATCAATCCATCCGGCTGCGCGGAAGCGTAATCGGGAATATCGTATTCCGTAGGTGTTTCCGTTTGCCGCAAGGAATGGCTGGTGCTGAAAACTCAAGGCTTGCCGCCCCGTCCTCCCCTAGCTGGAAAGCCCCACCGTGCTTGCCTCCCCCCAGGCGCATGGCGGGAGGACGGGCGGCATCCCCAATAAGACCCCAGCTCCGGGAAGGCGAAGTCACGTGGAAAACAGTCGACTCTATATGCGGCCTCTAAGGTTACTCCCGCTCATCTTCATGCTTTTCATCTCCCGCGGGCACGCCCAGGATACCCCGCTCAACAGGCTTTCCGAGGCCGAGAAGGCGGCCGGCTGGGTCCTCCTCTTTGATGGAATTGATTGGAAATCCCACTTCCACCCGGGGCCCGGCGGTACGCCTGGATCCTGGATCATCGAGGATCAGGCACTGGCCAGCGCGCCCGGCTCCCCTTTCAGCGATCTCCTCAGCAATGACTCGTACGCGGATTTCGAATTGTCGATGGAATGGAAGCTTAACGCCAAGGGAAACAGCGGGATCTTCATCCGCGTATCGGGCGGCAACCGGCAATGCAGCGGGGAGGAATACGCCATCCTCGACGACGCCAACGCAAGCGATCGGAACGAGATGGGGCATTTACCCGGGGAAACCGCCATGCCGATCAAGCGCACAGGCGCGAACTACGATCTGCACCCCACCGTGCAGGACGGCGTAATCGGACAGCCTTACGTAGAGCTGGCCAAACCCTTTGACCAATGGAATCAAGGGACCATTTGGGCCAACGGAAACCAGATTGAACACTGGCTCAACGGGAAGGAGGTTAACGCGTATGAGCTGGGTTCCCCGGATTGGCTGCAACGTTTCAAGCTGAGCAAGTATTACGGCCTCTGCCCCAACGATCGGGATACCTGGGGTCGGCACCCCGCCGGTTCCATCGGCATGCAGGATCACGGGGACGCGATGCGCGTCTGGTTCCGCGATATCAAGGTACGCCCTTTCGCTGCCGGCGCGAAGCTTCCCGCCCCCTTGATAGCGCCCGCGGGCGGGAAATTCAACAGTAGTACCAAGGTTACCCTGGACGCGGCCGTGATCGGTTCGGCGCTCCGCTACACCTTGGATGGTTCCGATCCCACGCCGTCTTCGGCGCTCTACCGGGATTCCCTCGTCCTGAAATCGGCCGCTACCCTGAAAGCCCGGACCTATCGCAATGGTTTCCCGTCCAGCGACGTCGCCACAGCCGTCTTCTCCACGAACAGTACCGGATTCCGGCCCGCCGACCTCCCGGCTGAAGAACCCTCCTGGCGGCAGATTGGCAGCTGGATGCGTTTCACGAATCCGTCCGATCGGTCAATAACCGCGGCCTTCCGCAACGTGGAGGGAAAGGAAATGGCTTCCTTCGCCATCGGCCCCGGCGTGAATGACATCGAGATGTCCAGCCTGCATGGACTGTGCCTCATGGCCTTGCGCCGCGGGAATTGGATGCGGATGCAACCAGTGGCCTTGCCTTGATATCAGCGCCTCTCCGGCGGGCGGACCTCCAATAACCAAAACTTGCCTGCTTTTTCGCGAAAGTACGCCAGGCACTGCCGAATTCGTTCTCAGTGGAGGACGATTTTCCTCCGGGCCGAAAGCATCAAACCCCGCCGGGCATTAGAATTGGGTGATGTCCGAACCCATGCCGACGATTTTCGACTACATGAATTACCGGGATTTCCTTAGGGATTACTATCTCTCGCGGAAGAAGACCTCTCCTTCCTTTTCCTATCTGCTTTTCGCGCGCAAAGTGGGATTCGGATCGAAAAGCTTTCTCCCGCACGTGATCGAAGGCAAAAGGGACCTGACCCAGGATTCGATTTTCCGGATCGGCCATGGATTGGAACTTGATCCCATGTGCATGGCCTACTTCGAGGATTTGGTGGCCTTCAACCAATCCAAGGATGCGGACCAACGGGCGCATTTCTTCCGGCGCCTGACCTCGCACAAGAAAGCCACCAAGGCGAGGCATATCCTCAGATCCGAATTGAAGTTCTTGTCCAATTGGTATCATTCCACGATCTGGGAATTGGTTACCATCTATGATTTCAAGGAAGACTTCGCGGCTTTGGGAAAGGCCGTGCACCCCCGCATTTCCGCGGCCCATGCCGAGGAATCCGTAACATTGCTGCTGGAGTTGGGGATGATCCGCAAGGAGAAGCAAGGCTACGTGCAATCCGATCGCAGGCTCACCACCGGGGACGAGGTGCGTTCCCAGACGGTGCAGAAGTTCCACTCCCAGAACCTGCGGCTGGCCGAGATCGCCTTGGATAAGATCGATCCCGCCGACCGGGAAATATCCTGCGTGGTAGCGGGCCTTTCCAAGGCCGGGTTCGAAACGATAAAAAGGAAAATCCAGATCTTCCGCAAGGAATTGGCCGACGTCATGGCGCAGGATACCCGGTCCGAAAACGTGTATCACATCAACTTCCAGGTATTCCCCACGACCCGTTATGATGGTAAAGCGCCATGATGACCGGGGCAGCCAAGGGATTTCATGATCGTTTCCCATGGCGCTGGGCTTTGCCCGCCTTGGCCGCCGTATGCATTTGCATTTGGGGTTGCACGGACAGGCTGGCAGGGGGAAGCATCGAGATCGGCAATTCGGGAAAGGTTACCGGCCAGGTCCTGACCTTGGACGGGACCGCGGCCGCCAACGCGCGCGTGCGGTTGCTGCCGGATTCGTATGATCCCTTCTTGGCCGATTCGCTGCCCTCCGCCTGGTCGGTGAGCACGGATGCCGAAGGCAAGTATGAGATATCGGACGTGGTGGCCGGCGCCTACAATATAGAGATCCGCGATTCCCTGGGGGGGACGCTGGCGTTGCTGACCGGAGTGAAAGCTTCCGGTTTGGCGGAAGGCCAGGCGTTGCCCCAGCCGGTCGCGAAGTTGGCGGAAGCCGGCAGCATCTCCTTCGCCATGGACGGCGAATCCGGGGAAGGCTATTTCTACCTGCCCGGCACCCGCGTCTTCACGGTACCGGACTCCGTTTCCCAGGTAACACGCAAGGTAACCCTCCTCGGGGTGCCGGCGGCGCGCTATGCCGCCTTGATCCACATGGTTCCCGGCATATCCGCGCGCAACCTGCTGGGCAGGCCGATATCAACCAAGGCGGGAACGGAATTGATGCTGGGCCCGTACCATGCCTGGAGATTCCTGCGCGCGGTCACCGTGAATGCGGGCCCTACGGGAGCGGGCCTCAAGGCCGGCCTGGGACGCTTCCCCTTATTGGTCCGCCTGACTTCCGCCAACTTCGATTTCACCACCGCGAAGTCCAACGGCGAAGACATCCGCTTCTCCAAATCCGATGGCATTACGCCGCTGCCTTTCGAAATCGAAAGTTGGGACGCATTGAACAAGCGCGCGGAAATCTGGGTGGGTCTGGACACGGTCGCAGCGAACAATCCTACCCAGACTTTCTTGCTTTATTCCGGGCTTCCGGAAGCGGCCGTGGCCTCCAACCCGGGCGCCGTCTTCGATACCGCATCCGGTTTCGTCGGAGCATGGCATCTGGGGATTAGCCTCAAGGATGCCACGGGAATCGGGAACCACGGAATGGATTCCGGCGCGACGCCTGCGGCCGGCCTGGTGGCCAAGGCCCGCCAGTTCGACGGAACGGGGAGGCACGTCGGCGTCCGCGATAACGCCAGCCTCCGCTTCGGCACGGGTGATTTCTGCCTGTCCGCCTGGATATTCGTCGACTCCATTGCCGCCAACAACCAGGTCTTCGCCAAGCGCAGCGCGGAAGGCAACTATGAAGTCCAGTTGCGCTCCGGAGGCACCCTATTGGCGGCCCTGGATCAGGGTGGCACCCCCGGCCTCGCCTTGCATGGCGCCACGGCTCTCCGGAAAGGCGTCTGGTACCATGTGGCGTTCGTCAGAGCAGCAGGTCAAGCCATGCTTTACCTGAATGGCGCCCTGGAAGCCGGGCCCGTCGATGCGCCGCAGAACGCCGACACCCCTGCGGAACTTAGCTTCGGCGACGATCCCGCCAAGCCGGGCGTGGAAGGCTTCCGCGGCAAAATCGACGAGGTCGAATTCTCGCGGACGGCGCGTAGCGAAGATTGGCTCAAGCTGATCTACGCGACGCAAAAGCCCGCCTCCGCAATCGTTTTGGTCGCTCCCGCCGAATAGCGTCCCTCCCGGGTTCTCTAACGAGAACGAAACCGCCCGCGATCCCTCCCCCACGCCCATTATCCGCGCGGGTTTCCGGATAGCTTTGCTGGAAACGCGCAGGGGGGCTATGCGGCTTCATGTTGTCATCATCGCGGCCATGCTGGGTCGGATTTGGGCGGTCGATTTGGGCACCTATAAGGGCTGCGCCGCCACCGATGCCGATTTCGAGATGAGCCCTTTGACCGCGACTTCCGGGGTGTTGAAGCTGGCTTTCGACGATAAGGGCGGCGGCCTCACCGACGTCTACTTCATCGAGAAGGGCGGCAACTTCAAGAAATACGATGCCTCCGCCCGGAAAGTACTGACACTGGGGAAGATCACGGTGCCCACCGGCGTGGAAGACGGGCTGGTCGGAGTGGCGCTGGATCCCAACTTCAAATCCAACCGCAACGTTTTCTTCATGTACTCCTTTCTGAGCGAGGATAAGACCACCGAATCCACCTTCCGTATCTCCCGCATCCCGCTGGGCGTGAACGGGAATTTGGACCTGGCAACGGAGAAGGTTCTCATCAAGATCCCCAGCCGCCGCAATCTGTACCATACCGCCGGGTCCATGCAATTCGACGCCTATGGGGATCTCTGGGTCGCCATAGGCGATAATGAGTCGCTCGATTGGGGACCCGCGAACACCTCGGATCTGCGGGGCGGCATCATACGCATCCATCCCGATGGGTCACCGCGCGGTTACACCATCCCCAAGGGCAATTTCGGGGAAGCCATAGCCGCGCGCTTTCAGAAGCAAGGCATGGGCGCCATGGCGGCCCTGTATTCGGATACGTCCAAGGTCCGTCCCGAGATCTACGTGAAAGGGACCCGTAATGCGTATACCCTTACGCTTGATCCCGTGCGGCGCTGGCTGGCTTGGGGCGATGTGGGGCCGGACCAGCACAAGATCTCCGAAGAATACAACCTGGTCAAGGAACCTTACTACATGGGCTGGCCGTACTTCGCCGGCGAAGAGGATATGGCCGGGGTCGACCCCTATAATTATCATCTAGGCCGTAACCCGATTTCCGCCGGCTCCACGCGCCTCGCTCCCATCAATAAAAACGATTCCACCCGCGGGGTGAAACAACTGCCGCCCATACGCGAGCCGATCTTCAAGCGCCTTGAAGGCTGCGCCATGACGGGACCCATCTTCCGCTATGACGGCTCCAATCCGTCCGCATCGCAATTCCCGCCCCAGTTCAACCGCAAATGGTTGGTATCCGGTTGCGACAACTATGGATTCCACCTGCTGACCTTGAATGAAGCGGGGGATTCCGTCACCAGCGAAGTGAAGATCTTCTCCGGGAACGCGACGAATACCATGGTCGATATGAAACAGGGGCCGGATGGGGCGGTGTATATCGCCAACTACAATGCCGGGATCGATGTCATCCGCTACACAGGAACCTGCAAAGACCCCTCCCTGCTCCCGGAGATGCCTACGGCGATCGCTGCGCCTGATGCGCGCATACGGCCGCTAAAGGAACTGATGACCCTGGACCGGCAATCGCTCTCCGTCCTGACCGAAGGCCCCCATGAGGTCCGCATCCTGGATCTGCAAGGTCGGGAAGCCGTGTCGTTCCGGGGTTCCGGTCCTACGAGTTATGCTCTACCGGCGCTTTCCGCCAAGGGCGTGTTCCGCATCCTGATCCGTACGGAATCGGGAAGCGCCTCCGCTGAAATGGTTCGCTTCTAGCTTCCAGCTTATAAACGCAGGAGACAAATTGAAAACGATATTGAAATCCATTACCGCGCATGGCCGAAGAGCCATCTACGGAATTCTCATGCTTTCCGGCCTCCTGGAGACCCCGCAAGCCGCGCCCTTCAAGGTCCTCATCGTCAAGGCCTGCGGCACGGGGGGTTACGTGCACGGGACCATCAACCAGGGTACGCCCTTCCTCATGAAATGGGGGGCGGACAAGGGCACATATACCGCCGATACGGCCAACGATGCTACGGTCTTCACCAAGGCCAACCTCGCCAAGTACTCCGTGATTATCCTCAACAACAATACCAACTTCGGGGGCCTGCTCAATTCCGCCGATCAGCGCGCCGCCTTCCTGGAATTCATGAACACCAAGGGCGTGATAGGCCTCCACGGGGCCAACGATACCCACGCCACGTGGAAGGATTACGATGACGCAATCGGCGGCACCTTCAGCTCCCATGGCGTCGATCATGCGGACCTGAACATCGAGGCCGCCGAAAAGAACCACCCGATCAACGCCGGGCTGGAGGCGACCTACAATTACCGCGAAGAATGGTACGCGTTCAATTCGGATCCCCGCAAGGTGGCGGGCGTGCACGTGCTTTACACCTTGAATGAAGCGACTTGCCCCAGTTGCGTCAAGATGGGCGGAGATCATCCCGTCAGCTATTACCGGCAGTTCGCGGGAGGCGGACGCTATTACTACAGCATCATCGGCCATAGCGGCAGCTTCTTCAACACGCCGGGAATGTTCGCCACCCAGGTCTATAATGCCATCCTGTGGGCCTCCCAGTCCGGAATCGTCGGAGTGAAGGATCGCTCCGGCAAAGCGGATGATGCGGACGCCGCCTACTCCGGAAAAGCGCCGGAAATCAAAGCAGCCACCTCGGGCCTGACGGTTTCCTTCTCCACCCGCGGCGGGCATACCGTGGAAGTACTGAGCCTATCCGGAAAGCGCATGGCCTCGCGCCAGGGCACGGGAGCGCGGAGCTACGCCTTCACCGGGCTGGCAACCCATGCCGTCTATGCCGTTATCACCCAAAGCCCCCTGGGCCGGGACCGCCGTCTCGTTACGGTGCCCTGAATTCCGACCCGCCTACCCCAAATCCCATAGGGAGCCTTTCCATGTCCCGCATCAGCCTTCCGGCCCTTACTACCGCTGCCTGTTTCGCATCCTTCACGACAGGCGCCCATGCCTCCGACGAAGGGGACCCGGACGTGCGATTCAAGCCCATCAGCCTGACGACCCAATTGGACGTGGGGCAAATCGTGCATGGCAAATACGATCTCACTGGCGCGAATACCGATGGCCAATTCCTGCAGCGCACGGGCGTATGGCTGACCCAGGAGACGGTGATCAAGGAGCGCTTCGATCTGAAAATGGGCGTGGGCGGATTGTTCTGGTATGCCTATCCTGAGCAGGAGAAATCCATCCATACCAAACGGACCCAGTTCGGCCCCGGCATATCCGAGGCCGGCGCCGTCTACCGCTTCGGTGATCTGGGCGCCTCTTCAACGCCCTCCGCGCCTTCCGTGCAATTATCCATGGGTTTGTTCGCCTACAAATACAACGAAGATGCCGAAGACCTGGGCGAATACCTGTTGCGTTCGGGGACCTATCCCGGTTACGTGGTGACAGGCGGGTGGAACTGGATGGCCCGCGCCGGTTATATGGTCCAGGGGGCCGCGTTACGGGTTAAGCTGCTGGACGGACGTTTCGTTTCCGATTTCCTGATGCCGATGGAACGGGACATGCCTCCCATGTTCGACATCTCCCCCACCTATATCGGCTCCCTGCAATTAGGGCCGGCCCTGGAACTCGGGGCCGGCATTTCCTGGAACCACGGGATTCCGGTAAAGCCCAGCAACGACTTGCCGCATGACCCGGAGAATCGGCAGTGGATCAGGTCCGGGGACACCTTGGTGCAGGACAGTACCGGGTTCTACACCTTCCAAGGCGTCAAGCTGATGGGGCGGATGTCGCTGGATGTGAAACCGCTGTTGGGTGGGATGCCGGGCCTCGGCGCCAAGGATTTACGGATCTTTACGGAAGCGGCGGTGTTGGGGGTCAAGGATTATCCCTATTTCTACGAGCATATCCGGAACCGTATCCCCGTCATGGCAGGGATCAACCTGCCTGCCTTCAAGCTGCTGGATATCCTGTCGGTTCAAGCCGAGTACTACAACACCAAGTTCAAGAACGATATCGTGAACGCATACGAGGATCAGATCCCCATCTGGCACGTGCAGGACAACGATGCAAACAACTTCAATGCGGACTCCAGCATGGTGGGCGCGGCGGAAAAGTGGAAATGGTCCGTCACCGCGAGCAGGCACATCACCAAGGGCCTGCGGATCTACGCGAAGGCCGCCAGCGATCATTTCCGGCCAGTGGATTACAACGTCAAGAACGTAACCGTCCCCATCACCACCCGGCCGGGGGAATGGTATTACCTGGTGCGCTTCGAATTCGGGATCTGAAAGGAGGCTTCTCATGGAGAGCGCGAACCAGGTAAAACACAGTTTCATCCGCGGCAACGGCGGAATCGCCGCCCGTTGTCTCACTTTGGTATTGGCCACGGGAATCCTGGCGCAAGCCTATGCGGCGGCTTTCTACGTCTCCCCCGCCGGCAACGATAGCGATCCGGGCAGCCTGGACCGGCCCTTCGCGTCCCTGGCCCGCGGGCAGGCCGCGGTCCAGGCCGGCGACACCGTGTTCCTGCGCGGCGGAAAGTATTACTTCAAAAGCACCACCGGGGAAATAGCGATAACGCTTTCCAAGAGCGGCTCGCCGGGAAGGCCCATCCACTACCTGGCGTATCCGGGCGAGATCCCCGCCTTGGATTTCTCCGGCATGACGGCGATGAAAAGGATCAAGGGCGTGCTGGTTACCGGGGCCTGGCTGCATCTCAAGGGGCTGGAGATGAAGGGCATCCTTCAGAACCTGCGGGACGGAGCCTCGCATGAGAATTGGTGCCTGTATGTTTCCAGCGGCGCTGACGGCGGGGGCCACAACGTTTTCGAACTGCTCAACCTGCACCATAACATGGGACCCGGAATGTTCATCTCCGGCGGCGCCGGCAACCTGGTCTTGAATTGCGACTCCCATGATAATTTCGATTTGTATTCCTATTCGCAAGGCAAACTGACCCCGGGGGAGAACGCGGATGGATTCGGATTCCATTCCCACAATCCCGCGGATACGGGGACCGTTTTCCGCGGATGCCGGGCATGGTGGAATGCCGACGACGGCTGGGACTTCATCGGATCCGCGACCGGGGTGACGACGGAAAACTGCTGGTCGTGGTACAACGGGTATAAACCCGGCACCACCGAATCGGCCGGTAACGGGAATGGCTTCAAAGTGGGCGGCTACGGCATGCCCCCCAGCGCATATCCGGCCAAACTCCCCCAGCATACGGTCCGCTTCTGCCTATCGTTCCGCAACAAGGCCGCCGGATTCTACCAGAACCATCATCCCGTGGCGAATTTCTACTACAACAACACGGCCTTCGACAATCGTTCCTCCGATTTCAGCATGTTGGGATACGACCTCGCGAAACATGCCGACGCGTATTACGGCATTCTGCGGAACAACGTAGCCTACCTGGGGACCGCCCTATCCAGGGGCGCCGGCGGCGCGGTGGACGAGGCCTACAACTCCTGGGATATCCCGGGGACCTGCAAAGCCTCGGACTTCATGAGCATCGATACCTCCGGGGTCAGCGGACCCCGCCAAGCCGGCGGCAGCTTGCCGGTTTTGGGGTTCATGAGGCTGAATACGGGCAGCGCGTTGATCGACAAGGGTTTGAACGTCAAGCTTCCTTTCGCCGGGTCCGCCCCGGATCTTGGGGCCTTCGAGTATGGGACATCGATGGGCCTGGAAAACCCCGCTGTGCCGCGCCCCACGGGCGTGACCCGGCTAATCTCGAGGCCCGGAATCGCCGGCGCCTATGATTTGCAGGGCCGCGATGTGGAAGCGCGGATCCTCACGGGCCAGGGCCGATTCATCCTCTTGACGCCGGCACCCTGAAAGAATACCGGGAACGGGTTCTCATCAGAGAACGAAACCGGATTCCCGGCGTATCCCCCATTCGGTCGTCTTGAGGAAGCCGCCCTATATTGCGGGTCTAGCCCGGATCCATGCTGCTTTCCGGACCGATTACGCCACGAAGGGAGCCTTCATGAGAACTTGGAAAACCCTGCCGCTTGCGGCGCTGGCCGCGATTCCCGCCTTGGCGCAACTCACCTACAACGGCAACGGCTGCGGCGCCCTGAACTCCGCCGATTTCCAGACGACGGAGGTGTTCAACAAAAATGGCTCCGCCGGGGCCGTAGCCGACTCAGGCCTTTCCGAGCCGACGCGCATGGATGTGCGGGTTGTGAACAACAAAGACGGGGTGTACGATCACTCCGACATCTATTTCGTAGAGCGCTTCGGCAACGTGAAGTACTACGACGGCACGGCACGCAAGGTAAGCCTGATGGGCAAGATCTCCGTCCACGCCAAAAAGGAGGACGTGACCACGCCGGGGAAATCCGATTACGGCCGGGGCGACGACAACGGCCTGATGGGCATGGCCTTGCATCCGGATTTCGCGATCAACCGCTGGATGTACTTCTGGTATTCGCCCGAAAAGATGCTGGGACTGAACCGCCTACTGCGCCTCTCGCGCATCACGGCCAGGCCGGACAATACCCTGGACATGGGCACGGAAAAGGTCCTCATCGAGATCATAGGCAGTAAGACGGATTGGTGGCATTCAGGCGGCCCCATGACTTTCGACGCCTATGGCGACTTATGGGTGGCGGTGGGCAACAACAGCCAGGATTTGAATCCCGGCAGCTTGAACGTGATGTCCCATACCGATAGCACCGCGAGCTCGGAATGGGGATCGTCCAACACCCATAGCCTGCGGGGCGGGTTCTTCCGCATCCATCCGGACAGCTCCGCCAAGGGCTACAGCATCCCGCGGGGAAACTTCGGCGAATACTGGGCGGATCATTTCGAGAAAATGGGCCGCAAGGATCTCGCTGCCCAATACCGGGACACCAGCAAGGTGCTGCCCGAGGTGTATGTCAAAGGCGAACGCAGCAACTTCTCCGTAGCCGTACACCCTACCAAGCGGTGGCTGGCCTGGGGCACGGTCAATTTCGCGAGCGTCTACGACGAGTTCAACATCACCGATCATCCCATCTTCAGCGGCTATCCGTACTTCGAAGGCAACAATGTCCGGACCGGGAGCCACACCCTCGATCCCCTGGCTCCCAAGAACACCTCGCCATTGAACAGCGGAGTGCAGGAGTTGCCGCCGGCCATCCCAGGTACCATCAACAATCTCGTCAACATTTCCATCAGCGGACCCATCTACCATTTCGACCCCAGCCTGAACTCGGTGACGAAATTCCCGCCCCATTTCGACAACAAGTGGCTGGTCGCCGGGTTCAGCGGCGGCATGTGGGCGATAACCCTTGACACCAACTCCTTGCAACCAATCGACACCCTGGAGGTGGACAACGGGCTTTTCAACTCCTTCAAAATCCGCAACCATGTCATGTCCATGTACGGCAAGGATGGGGCCCTTTACATCCTCAACTACTCGGGCGGATACAATAACGCCAGCAACCCGGGAGCCATGCGCGTCATCTATAAGGGTTCCTGCCATGTCCCCGTCTCCACCGGGATTCCCGTCATCGATGCCAATCGAAAGATCGTGTTGTCCCCGTCGACCCTCAAGGTGGACGAACCGGGGACCCATCAATTCGATCTCTATGATTTGTCCGGCCATCGCGTTTTCATGGCGATCGGGTCGGAAGGCGCCGAATACCGTTTCGCCGAGCTCTCGCGGCGGAAGGCATTGCCGCCCGGCATCTATATGGTGCGCGTGCGGACGGCGCAGGGATTATTCGCGCATCGCATTTCCCTGTTCTGACCCCTTTCCCAAAGGACCCGACATTGATTTGGATAGCGCAGCAAGATTTTCCCGGGCAGCCGCGTTCGCGGAGTCGGCCCGCAATGCCCGCCGGTAATATTCCAGCGCCCCGAGGGAATCGCCATTAACCTCATGGATCATCCCGAAGTAATTGAGGGCCCCGGAGTGGTCCGGCGAAACCCGCAGGGTTATTTCCAGGAAGGCTTCGGCATCCGTGAACCTGTACAGCAGCAGCAAGGCCGAGGCCATGCCGAAGTTCAATTGGGGACTTTCCGGATCGGCGGCCAATGCCGCCTGGAATTGATCGGCAGCGAAGGCGGGTTGCGCCGTCGGCGTGGGCTATGACAATCCTCCCGGCGGGTATCCCGCCAGCTGGTCCTTCCCCGCGGGCAAAGGCACGATCGGATATTTCATGGAAGGGCATGACCTGAATATCATGAACAGCATGACCACGCCTGTCTGGGATAGGTTCTTCAGGCAATTCCTCTACTCCGTGGCCGGGTACGATACCATCCCCCTGATTTCCGCGGTCAAGACCGATTTGGGTTTCCGGTTGCAGGCATCCGGCATCACCTTCCATCCTTCCGATGCGCCCGGCGTTTTGATCACCCGCCCCGGAATGCATACGGTCTCCCTGCTCGCGATGAATGCTCGAAAGCTCAAAGAAGTCCGGAGCGGCGCTTCCCCGGTCGACTACGACTTCGGTTCGGATTTACGGGGAGCCGAAAGCGGCGTCTACGTTTTGCGCGTGAGCCTTCCCGGTATGGAGACGTCGAAACGCTTCCTGGTCAAGTAGTTGATTTCACCCTGGAGGATCCATGATATTACGCATAGCTTGCATGATACTCTTCACGACGGTTTCGTCGTGGTGCCTTCCCGCGGGCTTCGAGGAAACCGTCTGGGTAGCGAACGGGCTGGATCAATCGCCGATGTCCATGACTTTCGCCCCGGATGGCCGCCTGTTCGTAGTGCAAGCGGACGGCACGGTGCGGATCGTCAAGGAGGGAAAGTTGCTCCCGGCCCCTTTCCTGCAAGTACAGCCCTACGCTTCCCATCGCGAGCGGATGTTGGGATTGGCATTCGATCCAAAGTTCGCTGAGAACGGGTTCGTTTACCTGCTGTATCAGAAAAACGCGCCCAATCGCATCAGCCGATTCACCGTCAGCAAAACCAATGAGAATGTCTGCGACCCCGGCAGCGAGAAGGTAATCCTGGAATCCGGCATTGGCGGAGGCGGCGGACATAACGGGGGAGCCTTCGGATTCGGAAAGGACGGCATGTTGTACGCCGCTGCGGAGCACATGGTGCGCATCAATCCTGCCGCGTATCCCGACATCATCCCCAAGGACAATCCCCAAGTCGATGGCGCGCCATCCGCAGCCTGGGCCAGCGGGTTCCGGGAGCCGTTTTCCGGGGCCATGGATACCGTAACGGGGGCTATCGTAGTGAACGATGTGGGCGAGGGCGGGAAAGAAGAGGCGAACCTGATCCACAAGGGCGCCAACTATGGTTACCCCACCTGCGAAGGATCCTGCGCCAACCCGAAGTTCACGAACCCCTGGTTCGAATACCCCCATTCAGAGGGACGCTGCATCGCGGGAGGGGCCTTCTACTACGGAGGCCAATTCGGGGCCGAATACCGCGGCAACTATTTTTTCGGGGACGAAGCCGAGGGCTGGATCCGGCGGCGCACATCCGATGGCAGAATCCAGGATTTCTCCACCGGGAAAAGCGTGATCGATTTGGACGTAGGACCGGATGGAAACCTGTATGCCCTGCGTATTCCCGGCGAACCCCCGCCCAATCCCTGGAAGGGCACCATTACCCGCATCCGCAATACGACTGCACCCGCGTCGCTGCCCTCACAGCATGCCTCCGGGGATCAGGAAGGCTTAGGGCCGGATCCCGTGTCCCTGCGATCCTGCTGCGGGGAAGGCATCCGCTTCAGGCTGGGGAAAAATACGCCTCTCACCGGTTCCATCCGCATTTACGATCGGTTGGGCCATCAAGTATGGATCGGGGAATCCGGTCGGGGCGGAAATACCCTGGAGTGGAGGCGGCCCGCGCAGGCATCCGCCGGCCGCGTGTTCTTCTACGTATTACGAGTGTTACCGATGCAGGGTGCCGCCATCGAGAAGAGAGGGCGCTTCTTACTTCAGCCCTGAGCAATCGTCCGGGAGGAGCATTCCATGAATATAATCCGAAAAATCATCCTTGCCGCTTTGATCCCAATCGCAATGTGCTCGTCCCTTCCCATAAGGGTCCTGGTCGTTACGGGAGGGCATGCGTACGATAAACCCCGTTTCGACGCGATGTTCTCGGGGTTCCACGGCATGCAGGTAACCTACAGGGAACTGGCGTCGGGGGTGGAGATATTCGAAGACGTAAGCGATTGGAAGTACGATGTGCTCGTCCTTTATAACAAGCACAATCCGGGAGAGGCGTTGACGGAAAAACATAAGCGGAATTTCCTGGCGCTCCTGGATAAGGGGGTAGGTTTGCTCTGCCTGCATCACGCCACCAACGCCTATCCAACCTGGCCCGAGTACGCCAAAATCATCGGGGTAACCTACAGATCACCTGCCTATTTCACCACCAATCTCTCCACCTTCACGTTTCCGGGTCCAGTGACGATGAAGGTCGAGGATACGCAGGATCCGATCATGCAGGGAATCCCGCCTGCTTTCCAGCTTGATGATGAAATCTACGGCAACGTCGCTTTCGAAACGGGAAACAAAATCCTCCTTTCCACTTCCCATCCCAGCACCAATGGGCCGCTGTCCTGGACCCGGAAATACCGCAATGCCAAGGTTTTCACGACCTTGTTGGGCCATGGACCCGGGTCTTTTGACAATCCCGGATTCAGCAGGATGCTGGGGCAAGCCATCCTGGAGATTGCTCCGTGCCAAGGATACGCATGCATGGAGGGGACTCAAGGGGCGACCGTCCAATTCGAAATGGGCGGCCTGTTGAACGCCCGCCCGGTGACGACGGTTTCCAATGGCAAGCTGGTCCCCTGGGTTGAGAGTTTGGATGGGACCGGCAGCGGCGAAGCGACCATGGCGGCCGGAAAATTGATGGGAGATGCTCTCCCCAAAGCACTTCCTGACGACGGGCGTTTTCCCGCGAATGACAGGCATCCGGAGGTCCTATTGCATTTCTCCAATTCCGACGCCACGGGAAAGCAGGTGCACCGCTCCCTGGCCGCGGATACCTTCAGCCTCCCGGCCGTCCCGGGAAACTATTCGCATCTCTCCGTTTTTTGCATGAGCGGTAACGGGCCTTCCTCGCTCAATATCAAACTAATCTACCAGGACGGTATGGAAATCCGAAACGTGGTCGTTCCGGATTGGTACACGCAAATCGCCGGCAGCGATACGACCCGGTACAACCTGGCGCAGGATCTGGCCAAATGGAACCAGGCCAACCAGAAAATGGAATCGGATCATCATTATCTTTACGGCTTGTCGTTGTCTCCCAATCGCGCCAGGATCCTTACGCGAATGGAGGTCATCAAGACCAAGCCGGGAGTGCTTACCTTTTGGGGCGCGACAGGATCGCTCCAACCTCGCGCAACCACGGTCCGGAGCAGGAGCCTCGGAGGCGGGGAATCCGTCCACTCGGCCTCACTCTATGGCACTACAAGAAACCTTTTAGGGCGGACTCTGCCGGCAGCGGTTGGGGAGCCAATTGTGAGGCCCAAATGAATCGGAACCGGGGGATTCAATGCTGTTCAATGCCGGAGGCTTAAGCCTATTTTGCTTGGGTATCGGTTGTGCCTTTTCCCAGGCTATTCATCCGGATTGGCGGTTCAATCGCCTATGGATGATTAATACCACCGCAAGCGGAGCCAATGTTTCCGGTACCGTAACGCATATTCCCGTGGTTGTTCGGCTTAAAGCGGGGAACTTTGATTTCACGCAAGCGCGTGACCACGGCGAGGACATCCGTTTTTTCAAGCTGAGTGGGGTGCCGATTCCCTTTCAAATCGAGAGATGGGACAAGGTCGCGCGGGTTGCCGAAATTTGGATCAAAATGGACACGGTTTTCGGAAACCGGGTATACCCTGCCTTTTCCATGGACTGGGGAAACGCTTCGGCACCGGAAGCCGGAGCGCCCAGTCAGGTTTTCGATACCGCTGACGGATATGCAGGCGTATGGCACTTGAGCGAAACCGGGAATACGGATCCGGATGGATATCGGGATGCGACCTCGATGGCGGCCAATGGCCAAGGAAAAAACCTGACTGCGGCGAATGCAACGGAGGGTATCGTGGGAACCGGCCATTACTTCCACCCGAATCGATCTGGCGGGCAATCAATCATGATAAAACCCTTGACCCGATCCGATTTCGATTTCACCGGTCCTATGGCTTTGGCCTGCTGGATCAAGCTTGAGAGCAAAGACGGGGTCATGCGGTACCCCTTGGTAGGAAAAGGGGAAGGCGCGTGGCGGTTGTACCGTTCGAATGCGCAGACATTGGAGTTCTGCGTGAACCAGGACGGAAAAGGCCCCAACGGCAAGGACCATGATTGCGTGGGGACGGGGAACCATTTCGGAGGTCCCCCGGCATGGGCCTTTGTCGTAGGGGTCAATGAGGGAAGCCGACTCAAGATTTACATCAACGGCCTCAAGGACGGGGACACGGCCACGTACGGGACGCCCGTCAAGAATCGGGAGACCGTCTGGCTCGGGGAAAATAATCAAGGCGGTTATTTCCGCGGGTATATGGATGAAGTGCAAATCCTCCGGGGGAGCCGGAATGCCGATTGGGTCAAGCTCTCGTTCGAATCCCAGCGGACCGACGGAAAACTGCTTTCCTATTCCGCGTCCGCAGCGCTCCTTCGTTCAGGTATGGAAGAACATAACCGGGTGGATGGGAATTCGATGAGGCTGCGTAAGGATATTTTAGGCCGCGGTTTCAAAAAATCCCCTACCTTCATTCTCCATAGAGAACGAGATCTAGGTCCCACCTTCCCCTAACGCCGCACCGAAACCATCCCTGCACCCTAGCTTGTGGAGTAAGCCAGGGGGTTAACATGTCCTTTTCCATTTTCAAGCGGTCAAGTCGTTGCGTCCCCTTACTGGTAATGCTTTTGCCATTCATGGCTCTCTGTCAGGAAATGCCTTCATTTGTCGAAGGTTATCATGGCGGCGCTGAAGGGGGGTATCCAAGCGATTTTACCCAGTGGATCGTGAAAACCATGCGAAGCAAGCCCAATTGGAAAATGAACTTTGAAATCGAACCCGCAACCTGGGCGTTGGAACAGCAAAGAGATCCCTCTGCCTACAATAGTTTGCAGCAAATGTTCAAGGACGCCCCTGATCGCTTTGAATTCGTTAATTCATCTAACCAAACGTACTTTTGGAATATCGATGGAGAAAGCCTGATCCGCCAATTCCTCTACGGTGCCGAAACTATCCATAATTCATTCCCCAGCGCAGTCATAAAGACCTATTCCCCTGAAGAGCCTTGCTGGACGAGCGCGATGCCCCAAATCCTGAAGTCGCTTGGAATGCCCTATGCGTCGCTTAAAAACCCGAACACCACTTGGGGCGGATATTGTATCGGCAAAGATGCCGAGGTGGTAAACTGGATCGGGCCTGACGGGACGGCAATCACGGCGGTTCCACGCTATGCCAGCGAGAGCGCGATCGGAACCCGGGCGACGATAGCAAGTCTTAATACGGCAGCTTATATCAAGAGCGCAAGGGATGCCGGGATACTGCACCCGGTCGGGGAGTGTTTGCAAGATGCCGGCAGGAAGGCCGGCCCCATGCCGCTTGGGGTGCCCTCCGTGTATAGGACATGGACGGAGTATTTCGAAAAGGTCGCCATAAAGCCCACAGTGGATTGGCGTTTCTCGCAAGAAAATATCCGCGTCTGTCTTGTATGGGGCGCACAGGTGGTGCAGGGACTTGCCCAGAGCGTCCGGGCAGGTGAAAACAGGATAGTCGCCACGGAAAAGGCTTCGGCGCTGGCGGTATTCGGGGCCGGCGCGCAATGGCAAGAACATGAACTTCGCGATGCCTGGAAAACGCTTAATCTTTCCCAGCACCACGATGTCTGGATCGTCCCCTATAACGGCCATCCCGCCGGCAACTGGGCCAAACAGACGACTATGGTTTGGATCCCGAACACGCAAACGAAATGCGACAATATCCAAAACGAGGCCTTAGGTAAGCTGGCTGCGGGAAGCGGAGCCCCTGATGGAAGCCATTATATCCGGATCGTAAACACGGTCAGCGCCGACCGCAACGATATCGCTTCCCTACAGCTGCCTTCCAATTGGGTGGGTTCGGGGACCAAGTACGCGAAGGTGTACAACGCACAAGGCCAGGAAGTGCCTTGCCAGGTGAACGGCGCCTCTTCGCAAGAACTCGTCTTCAACGCGACGACCCCGTCCCTCGGGTATTCCACTTATCGGGTAGAGCCGTCCGGAACGGCGCCGGGAGAGTCCGGCGCGCGGGCCGGCATCCAGCCTAATGGCGCGGCGATCCTCGAGACCGATGGGTATAAAATCACCCTTGATCCCTCCAAGGGCGGCACGATAAGCAGCCTTTACGACAAAGCCTTGCAACGCGAATTCGTGGATGCGTCCAGCCCGCGGCGTTTCAACGAATACCGGGGACAAGTCAATGGTACGTGGCTAAGCAGCGCCGATGCGCCCGCGACCCTGCAAATCGTCGAGAATGGACCGGTGCGCGTTACCGTAACGGCAAGCGGAAAAATAGGCATTCATCCGTTCGTTTCGACTTTGACTCTGGTTCAGGGGCAGAAACGCATCGAGATGAAGGTACATATCGATTGGTCCGGCAATCCGCAAATCGGCCAGACCTGGAGCGGCGGACCGGTCGCAGGGGCCATGGCCAAACCCTTTTACAATGACCGCTATAAATTGCAGGCCATTTTCCCCTCCGCGCTTACCGGGCCCGTGGTGCTGAATAAAAATGCCGCTTTCGATGTGTGCAAAAGCGCCAACGACAATACGTTTTTCGACACATGGGAAGCGATTAAACACAATATCATAGTCAACTGGGTGGATATCAATGACGCAGCGGGAGCGTACGGCTTGACGCTGATGAGCGACCACACGACCAGCTACGCGTTCGGGCCGAACGATCCGCTGGGACTGGTGCTCGCTTATAGCGGGCCGGGATTATGGGACAGGAATTATTCCATCACCGGACCTACGGACGTGCATTACTCCCTGGTTCCCCATGCCGGGACATGGGACCAGGCGCATACGTGGAACGAACAATACCGTTGGGGCGAACCCCTGCTCGCGAGGATGATGACCGCCCCTCCGGCCGGGCAGGCCATGACCAAATCCCTGGTAAGGACGGCAACGGGAACATACGTCCCTACCATCCTCATGGATGGCGGGAATATGTTGCTGCGCCTGTTCAATGCCGAAGGCGATGCGCAAGAACAAACCGTAGAACTCGGATTCATCCCAACAGGCGCCAACCTGGTCGAACTTGATGGCAGGGTCATTTCGCCGTTAACCGTTATCCCCAGCGTCCAACCTGGGTCGTCCACCCTCAAATTGTCGATACCTAGATTTGGCGTGCGTACCCTGAAACTTGCCGGCGGCAGTTGGCTGCTTACCGCCATTCATACCCCGTCTCCGGTGGGCGCGCGCGGCTTCCGCATGGATATTTCCGGAACGGGGCCTGACGGGCTGAATATCAACTATGTCCTGTCTGTCGCTTCCGGGATCCGGTTCCGCTTGTCCTCGCTGGATGGCCGCTGCTTGCGGACCTTGCAGTTGGGCCGTCAACCCGCCGGATCGCATACCGCGAATATGCTCCTTGCCGGCGTGGGTCACGGGAGTTTCCTCATGGAAGGCCGCGCCGGCGGCGAACGGGTCCAGCGCCGCATCGCTATCCCTTGACGGGTAACGGCGCGCGCGCCCAGGCTGCATTCTCATTAGAGAACGAAATCCCAGACCCCCATGCCCGGACGCCGCGCTGGAACCCTCCCTGCGGTTTAGCTTGAGGCGCAGGTAGGGAATCTTTGCTTTAACGGGGTAATCCATGGAAATCTCAAGAACGCCGGTAACCGTCCATTCCGTTCCGAAGGTAAACCGCTCGAATAAATTTTTGCGGGCTCCGGTAATGGGATTGATTTTCGCCGCCGCCCTCTGCAATACGGGCACGGCGGCCATACCGGCCAATGCGGTCCACCCGGCCTTTGATATCCAAGCCATTCCCCTACCGGATATGTATAGGAACATGGGCATCGGCTTTCTTTCCGATGGACGGATGGTGATCCTTACCTCTGGATCCATCGGGGGCGGAGGCGGAGGCCTTCCCGCCAATCCGGATCCGAACTCTTGCGTTTTCATCGTCGAGGGCGCGACGGATTCCAAGAACGTCCGTATGACCCTCATCGCGAATAATTTCAAGGATCCGTCCGGCCTCAATATCGTCAACGATAAGATTTACGTGAGCGACCGGGACGCGTTCTACTCGATAGCGCAGAACAGCTCAACGGCGAATCCGTCCGCCAACAAAACCAAGATCATCGATTGGCCTTTCGGGGCCCACTGGCACCACTGGGTGTTCACGCCCATTTACCACGCCGGAAAATTCTACGCTCCGTATTCCGGCAGCATCCGGCACGGAGGTCCCTCCGACGTACCGGTTACCGATGAATATTCCGGCGCCTTTCTCCAGTGGGATCCCGACGGCAGCCATTTCGTCAAGTATTGCGGCGGCCTGCGCTCGCCCAACGGGGCGAATATCAACGCGGATGGGGATATGTTCGTGGTCGATAACCAGGGGAGCTACCTCCCGGCCGATGCCTTCATGCATATGAAACCCGGGAAATTCTACGGGCACCGCCAAACCAACAATCCACCGAACTGGGCGGAAAGCCTCCCCTATCAACCCCCCGCGGTATGGATTCCCTATCCATCACAGGTCGCCGGCGCATCGAATAGCCAGCCCATCTATGTCGATAAAGGCCTCTTTGCCGGCCAATGGTTCGACGGGGACATCAACGGCCCCGGCTTGTTGCGCTTCGCATTGGAAAAGGTCGCAGGCGATTACCAGGGAGCGGTCTTCCACATGACCAACGGCATGGGCAATGCCGCAACCAATCGCCTGACGTGGGGCCCGGACGGGGCCCTATACACGGGCAGCATGGAAAAAGTGGGAGGCAACTGGCCCGGGGGCGATCTCATGCCCATGTACCGGATTACCCAGAAGCCCGGTAAAAGCGCCTTCGAGATGCTGGCCATCCATTCGTTCAAGGCCGGTTTCGAAATCGAGTTCACCCAACCGGTAGACATGACCACCATCATTCCGGCGAACTTTTCGGTGAAACAGTGGCACTACACCCGTAGTCCCACCTATGGCTGCTGCAAGGAGGCGGATGAGCCCCGGCCCGTTTCGGAAACGAAGGTTTCCCAGGATGGTAAACGGGTGTTCCTGGCGATAGCCGGGCTGAAAGCCATGGACTATGCAGTCGACTTCAAGATCATGGGCGTAAAGTCCGCCACCGGCGAAATCCCCTGGGACAACGAAGCCTGGTATACCTTGAATAACATATCCGGCCAGGATTGGAATCCGGCCGTCCATCTGGCGCAGGGCCGCCTGGGCGACTCGCGCTTGCAATCCTTGGTGCACAGCGAAGCGCTTGGCCGGGGAACGCTGAAGATCGTAACGGAAATCGCCGACGCGTATTCGCTTACCTTGCGATCCCTCTCAGGGGCCGTTGTCTGGAGATCGGGGGAGCAAGGTCCGATTTCCATTTCCCTTTCCCCGGGCGCAGGGCTCTATGTCCTGGAGGTCCGGCATGGCTCGCGTTCCTTCGCCAGGAAGCTCGTGCTCTGAAGCTTTCCTTCGCCAGGTCCCGCCCATGCCAATGGGGCGGCCGGGCATGCGTTCTCAAGGGAGAACAATAAGCCGCCCTATCGGCCCCGCGGCCACCGCGGCCTTCGGACCAGCGGCCTACATTCCCATTATCGAAATGATTGCCGTGGGGGTAAAATGAAAAATAAACTGATCGCGCTTGCCGTACTGCTTTTAGGACAAACATCGATCCGGGCGCAAGCCGCCGATCCGAACAAGCCTTGCCCTTCGGAAGAGGCGCAGGGCTTCAAGCCGATATTCGACGGCAGCGTGGATTCCTTCCGCAATAATTTCGTCGATTACCAGTCCGGCAGCGAGACCAACACCAATCTCAGTTCCAGCTGGCAATTGGACGCGGCGGACAAAGCCATCCAAACCCCCGTGACCAATGATACGCGCTCGAAGTTCAAGATCCACACCAACCCCGGCTTCGATATCCGCTGGTCGTACCGCTGCCCTGGCAATGAAGGCGTCGTTTACCTGATGACGGTTGCGGGCCCCCATGGATTCAACACGGGCGTGGAATTCGCGATCGACAACCGCACCGATGAGAACAGCGCCAGCCCGGGGGCCGCCTTCGATATCTTCCCGCCCTCGCCCAATACCTACAACCTCTTCAACACGGGAAAATGGAACGATGCCCGCATCGTAGCGGTCGGCGACAGCGTGGAGCATTGGATGAACGGGAAAAAGGTATTGGGGTACAAGTACCATAACCAGCGCTTCTGGGACGCGTACAACCAGAGCAAGTGGAACGCGGGCAACCAATTGACCAACAAGATTTCCGGCCAGCGGGGCGCGTTGGGACAGGGATATATCACGGACGGCTATTGGGGCTTCCAGGCCAATCATGGCGGAGCCTGGTGGATCCGCAGCCTGCGCATCGATACGGTCTCGGTTGCCCTGGGAGAGCCCAAGAACAACGATTGGCAAATGTCGACGACGGCTTGCTCGGCAGTCACCGGCCTGGATAAGGCTGGGCAGACCGGAAAATATTCCCTGCCTGCCGTTCTACCTGCTGTGCACCAGACGCCTTCGGAAGTGTCCGTCTCCTTCGCCCGCCTACCCTTGCGGGAAGCGACGCTGGTGAGCCTGGACGGTCGGGCGACATACCAGGCTGTACTCGCTGAAGCCTCCACCCGCGCCGTTTTCCTCGCCTCCCTTTCACCGGGGATCTACCTGCTGAAAGCGCGGGACACGCGCTCCCAAGTGGTCCGCAAGGTCCGGATTTTCTGAATCGCGGCCCAGGTCCTGGGACCCGGGCGCATGATATCAAGGGTGGCAAGTGAAACCTGGCGTGAAGCATTTCGTGATGGCGGTAGCCTGTGGCTCCGGCGCGATGGGGGGAGCCTCCGCCTGGGGAGAGGCCAAACCCGTTTTCAAGCCTTTGTCCATCGGCGCCCTGGAAGAGTTCGGATCCTTGCGGAGCGGACGCTACGGGAACAACCCCGCCTTCCGCGACGACTGGACCGACCATTTCGGCGCCTTCGTGACCCAATCGGTAGCCATGAACGCGCATATCGATTTCGATATCGGATTGGGCGGCCTCTTCGAATACCAGAAGAAGGAAGTGGTCCAGGCCGGATGGGGCGGGACCCAGTACAAGAATTTTTTCCTGGGACCCACCGTCGCCGACTTCGTCTACCGCAGCGCGCCGCAGGGGCAATCGGGCATCAGCCTCCAGGTCGGGCTTTTCCCGTACCGGTACAATCCCGATGCCGCCAACCTGGGGGAATACCTTTTCCGCTCCGGCCCCTACCCCACCTATCTCCTCAACGGCACCTATGCCATGGTCAACAGCACGTCGACCTATCTGCAAGGGCTTAAGACCTCTTTCACCGCCGGGAACTTTTCCGCGGATGTGCTGCTCGCCACGGAAACCTCCCTGCCGGCCTTGTACGATTGGTCCTTGGGAGCGGTCCTCAAGTACCAGGCCTTGGACGGGCTGCTCGACTTCGGCGCGGGCGCGTACGCCAAGCATCTAATCCCGGTACAACCGTCGCGGACTTCTCCGCATATCCCGGCAAATGCCTACTTCGAAAAGGGAGGCAAGGTCTGGACGGGATACGTCCCCTATTACCAGGAGCATGCCACCTTCTACAATCGCATCGGGGATTCGGCCACGGCCGCGGTATGGCAGGGTTATGCGGATTCGGTGGGCGCCTGGATTTCCGCCGACGCCCCCGCCTCGCCGTCTTACAACTACTACACCCAAGCGGGCCTGCTG